>JAFWEL010000155.1 GCA_017512905.1 Clostridia bacterium | reverse complement strand
GCTTCCTTGCAGATTTGCCGCCCGGAAATCGCCTGCGACGCGAAGCTAGTCCTTTAGGACGATTTCAGGCAAATCTGAGGAGGATGTATTGAAGGGGGACCTGTCCCCCTTCAAACGGGCGCAAGCCCGCGACAAATCAGATTTTGCCGATTGACCACTGATAGGAAGAGGTAAGAACAAGAATGCTCGAACTGCAACACATCTCCTTCGAGGTGCCCGAAAACGACGTAAGCCATGAGATCCTGCGGGACGTGAGCCTTACCATGCCCGACGGGCGGCTGATGGTCATCACCGGCCCCAACGGCGGCGGCAAATCCACGCTGGCGCGACTGATCATGGGCATCGAGAAGCCCACCGGCGGCGCGATCCGCTTTAACGGGCAGGACATCACCGCCCTGTCCATCACCGAGCGCGCCCGGCTGGGCATCTCCTTCGCGCTGCAGCAGCCGGTGCGCTTCAAGGGCCTGCAGGTGCTGGACCTGCTGCGGCTGGCCTCGGGGAGGGACATCACCCCGTCGGACGCCTGCGAATACCTGTCCGCCGTGGGCCTTTGCGCCCGGGACTACATCAACCGTGAGGTCAACGCTTCCCTGTCCGGCGGCGAGCTGAAGCGCATCGAGATCGCCACGGTGCTGGCCCGGAGCACGGCGCTGTCCATTTTCGACGAGCCGGAGGCCGGCATCGACCTGTGGTCCTTCCAGAACCTGATCGAGGTTTTCCAGCGTATGCGGGCCGACATCAAGGATAGCTCGATCATCATCATCTCCCACCAGGAGCGCATACTGGACATTGCCGACGAGATCGTGGTGCTGCAGGACGGCGCGCTGGCGATGCAGGGACCCCGGGCGGAGATACTGCCCCGGCTGACGGGCACTGCCGCGGCGATGCAGGGCTGCCGCAGGATTTCATGAGGAGGACGCGAACATGATGAAGCTTGACAGCATCCAGAAGCGGCTCCTCGAGGAAATCGCTGACCTGCACAGCATCCCCGAGGGGGCCTACAACATCCGCAGCAACAGCCAGTCCGTGGGCCGCGTCTCCACGGCGAACATCGAAATCACCTCCAAGACCGACGTCAGCGGCATGGACATCCGCATCAAGCCCGGCACGAAGCGCCAAAGTGTCCATATCCCCGTGGTGCTCACCGAGAGCGGCCTTTCCGAGGTCGTCTACAACGACTTCTTCATCGGCGAGGACTGCGACGTGGTGATCATCGCCGGCTGCGGCATCGACAACTGCGGCAAGGCGGATTCCGAGCACGACGGCATCCACCGGTTTTGGGTGGGCAAGAACTCCAAAGTGAAGTACGTCGAGAAGCACTACGGCTCCGGCGACGGCGAGGGCAAGCGCATACTGAATCCGGGCACCGAGGTCTACATGGACGAAAACAGCACCATGGAGATGGAGATGGCACAGATCAAGGGCGTGGACGACACCGACCGCAAGACCGTCGCCGAGCTGGCCACCGGGGCGAAGCTGGTGGTACGCGAACGCCTGATGACCCACGGGAAGCAGCGCGCCCTGAGCACCTACGACGTGCGGCTGAACGGCGCGGGAGCCAGCGCGGACGTGGTGTCCCGGTCCGTGGCCCGGGACGATTCCTACCAGCGCTTCGAGGCGAAGATCGTGGGCAACGCCCCCTGCAACGGCCACACCGAGTGCGATTCCATCATCATGGACAACGGCCGGATACTGGCCGTGCCCGGCCTGGAGGCCAACGACGTGGACGCCGCGCTGGTGCACGAGGCCGCCATCGGCAAGATCGCCGGGGAACAGCTGACCAAGCTGATGACCCTGGGCCTGACCGAACAGGAGGCCGAGGAACAGATCATCAACGGGTTTTTGAAGTAATTCAACAGTTGTTCTGTAATCTTATCATATCATTCATATATTCGTCGGGCCGGGGGAAATGAACCCCTGGCCCGACGCGCTGTCTCGCCCGCTCTACTTGACCTTCTTCGACAGCGCCTTTGACCAGTCGGAGACATACTTCTTGCCACCGACCTTCTTGAAGGCACGGATGCGCACATAATAGGTCTTACCTTGCGTCAGCTTTTTGATCACATACTTCACCGTCTCGTTCTTTTTGACCGTCACGGTGCTCTTCGCCGAGAAATCCTTCTTCAAGCTGTATTGGAGCTCGCAGCCGACGCCGCCGATCCCCCTCTTCCACTCAACTTACAACTGCTTCTGGCCCGCGGTGACCGCGGACAGCACGACGGCCGCCGGATTGATCCTGAAGGTCTTTTTTCACCGAATCCTCGTAATCGCCCTTGCCCTCGATGTTGACTGTAGCGACGCCGATATCCCTGTTGGCGGAATAGCTGACCTTGTAATCGGTTCCCGCCTTCAACGTCTTCTTCCCGTCCTTCACCACCAGCTCGGGCTTGATCGCCTTGCCAGTGTAGGTTTGGTCCGCGATATCGCTGATCTTGCACCTCTTGATCGAAACCTTCGTTCGGGGCGGAGCGTACAGCGTCTTACCATTGGCGGTCATTTCGGTGGAAGCGTCAAACACAATCTCCACGTTCCCCAACCAATATCCTTTTGCTCCAGGCACTGGAAATTTATGCTTCTATCTACAATTATATCTCCTCCGGCACGATCCCCTCGCCCGCTATATCGACGGCAATCTCCTCTTCAGCTACCGTCGTCCCGGCGAACAACGCGCACAACATCAGCGCGGCAAATATCGCCGCAAAAATCCGTTTCCAGTGCTTCATAATCGCTTCCTCCTGTTTTCATTTCTGTTTGGATTATACAGAACCCGCGCACACAATCAAGCATAAAGGCAGGGAGTGCGTACAAAAAACGCTCTAATTCCCCACCCGCTGCTTCCTGCGCGTCACCGCGGCGGCGTACTCCCGTATCTCTTCCTCTGTCTCCGGGATATACCGGGGCACCGGCTTCGGCTTGTCGTGCTCATCCAGCGCCACAAAAACCGCGTAGGCCCGATTGACCGGCTCCCGGCGGCCGTCCAGGCGCTCCACGTAGCTGTCCACCCGAACCTCAAGGGATGTGCGGCCCGTCCATATGACGTCGGCCTCCAGCACCACCGTATCGTTCAGGTAAGCGGGGGCCAGGAAGCTCAGGTTGTCGATGCAGGCAGTGGTCACGGCGCTGTTGGTATAGCGGCGCGCCGCCACCCCGCCGACGACATCGATCCAGGCCATCATCTGCCCGCCGAAAAGGCGGGGCTTCGCATAGCCGTTGCAGTGCTGGGGCAGCACGATCTGCACACTGGTGGTCTTCTCATGCATGGCTTTGTCCTCCGTTCACGCTTGTGATATTCTTGTCAATAACTATACACGATTTGCGCCGCGTTGTCCAGCGCGGATGATTGACAGGGAACATTTCCATCATTTATAATAGAGATGATGAGTTTAACAAATTCTGATTTGTCGCGCTGATGACGAACTCTCCTTTGGCTAACTTACCGGGGGTATCGGGGGCGGTAGCGCCCCGATCTTTAATCGTACGCGGCGGCGTGTACGCCGCGGGCGGGGCCTTTTTTGCGACGCGAAGCTAGTCCTTTAAGGCGGCAGGGAGCCTGTCGACCAGAGCAAAAAAGGCTTCCTTGCAGATTTGCCGCCCGGAAATCGCCTGCGACGCGAAGCTAGTCCTTTAGGACGATTTCAGGCAAATCTGAGGAGGATGTATTGAAGGGGGACCTGTCCCCCTT
>JAFWEL010000065.1 GCA_017512905.1 Clostridia bacterium | reverse complement strand
CTACATGGGACTTTGAATTCCGTACATCGTTTTCTCGCGGGAACGTATGTTTTATCCTGGCTGTAACGTTCCGTGCGCGGCTTTTCCTGTTCCCTGTTCCCTGTTCCCTGTTCCCTCGTCTCCCCGACAAATCAGAATTTGAGAATTTGAGATTAACGTTCAGACAGGGATGATATTCATGAAACAAACCACCCTCTGCTATATCGAGCGGGATCACCGATACCTGATGCTGCATCGCACCAGGAAAGCCAATGACGACAACCACGACAAGTGGATCGGCATTGGCGGCCACATCGAGCCGGGCGAGACGCCCCTGGCCTGCATCCGGCGGGAATGCCTGGAGGAGACGGGGCTGACGCTGCCGGAGCCCGTTTACCGGGGCATCGTCCATTTCCGTTCGGACGCCTACCCTGACGAGGACATGCACCTGTTCACCGCCGACCAGTTTGAGGGCGAGCTGACCGACTGCGACGAGGGCGAGCTGGCCTGGATCGACAAGGACCGGCTGCTCTCACTGACGCTGTGGGAAGGGGACAAAATCTTCCTGCGCCTGCTGGACACCCGCCGGGACTTCTTCGAGCTGACCCTGCGCTACCGGGGTGAAACGCTGGCTGGGGCGGAGCTGGACGGCGTGGATATGGCGATATAAATGCAGTGACGGCGGGTTGCCGCCGCAACAATCTGTTTTAAGGAGGCGACAGCATGCGCTGCAGCTGTCATGTGTGCGATACCTACATGGTGCAGTCCGAGGGCCTGGCGCTGGGCTGCGTGTGCCCGGACTGCGGCTACCGCTGCAAGGCCTGCCTGGGCACCGACAGCGTGGTCAGCCGGGATGCGCTGAAGAACCTGGTGAACAATGATATGCTGATGCGGGACATTTTCACCAGCTTCGACAAAGCCGACGAGCCGCCGGAAACCGACCCCTCCCCGGACAAGTGGGGCGAGGATCAGTGGCAGGATTAGCGGTATCCGACATTCTTGTAAAGGCAGGGGCTATGAAAAAGGGAAAATACAGAGGATTGGGGCTGCGAAAGGTCCTGTGCGCGCTGTCGACCCTTGCGCTGCTGGCGCAGGGCGCGATGGGCGAAGGGGACCCGGCGCCGGAGGTGGTGATCGAGGACGCCGCCGTTGAAATCACCATCGAAGGCGCGGCCCCGGTCGCGGGGGAAACCCCCGTCGAGCTGGCGGACGAAATCGTCCCGGAAGACGGCGCGCCCGCCTTTGAGGCGCTGCTGCTGGACGGGCTGGGCGAGCTGGACGCCCTCGGCCCCGTCCCGGAGGACCTGGAGCTGGAGATCGGGGACGTGGAAGCCCCCACGGAGGAGAAGACAGAGGAGGCCGGGGAGACTTCCGGCCTGGCGTCCAACGAATCCGTCGAGACGGGCCCCTTCGATTACATCGCCTACTCCACCGTCAACGGCATCTACGACGCGCCGATCAACACGGCAGCCCACTATCTCAGGTGCTGCTCGCCGGAATACGCCTTTACGTCGATCAAGGGAGATCTGCAGCTGACCGCGGACAACCGCATCGTCATGTGCCACGACGCGGGCTTTACGCTGAACGCGGAGGGACGGATCACCCGCTACAGCAGCGCCAACATGATCGACATCCTCTCCATGACCTATGACCAGTGCATGGCCCTGGAATACGAAAAGACCTACCGGGATGAATATGTCGGCGTCTGCGACTTTGAAACCTATATCAGCATCTGTGCCCAGAGCGGCAAGAACGCCTTCATCAACATCCGTGACAGGAACATCCCCGAGCTCGTCAACGAGATGATGTCCATCATCTATCGCTACGACATGCAGTCCAGGTGCATCATCAACAGCAGCGCCCTGCGCAGCCTGCAGGCCGTCAGGGCCTATGACCCGACCATCGCGCTGTCGCTGGTCGTTTCCGGCGGCGTACCGAGCCAGGACAAGGTGGACGCCGCGCTCCAGCTGGGCAACTGCCTGCTGACGCTCTTCGCCTATCCAACCTCCCGCTATGGCGGCATGGACACGCTGAAGGCGGGCGCGGACCGCATCGCCTATGCCCGGGAGCAGGGCCTGAAGCTCTACGCGGCGGTCCTTGACCGCGCCTCCCTCACCGACGCCTTGCTGGAGCTGGGCATCTGTGGCGCGCAGTTCAACGAGGTTCCCTTCGACCCCCGCCACGAATGGGGAGAGCCGTTGTACACCTGGACGGACGACAACAGCGCCGTCACCGCCGTGAGGACCTGCGTCTATGAGCCGAAGCACCGGCAGACCGAGCGAGTCAAAACGACCGTCGCTACCACCGCGTCCCCCGGCTGTGAATCCGCCGGGACGCTGGAATACCGGGCCGAATTTGCCAATCCGGGGTTTTCCCCCCAGGTGAGGGCCGTCGAGATTCCCCCGCTGGGCCACAGCTGGGGCGCGCCCACATACACCTGGGCCGAGGACTACAGCGCCGTGACCGCGTCGAGAATCTGCGCCAATAACCCCGCCCATGTCGAAACCGAAACGGTGAGCACCCGCTCCGAGGTCGTCATCCCCGCCACCGAGGAGGCCGTCGGCCAGCGGCTCTACACCGCGACGTTCGCCAATCCCGCCTTCGCGGCGCAGACCCGGCCCGCGGTGATTCCAAAGCTGGAGCCCAGGATCGTGGATGAGGTGACTGTAAAGGGCGGCGTCTATCGCCTGAACCACCGCGACAGGACCGCCGCGCTCATCCGCCCCGAGCGGGATACCGCCCGGAACCTGAGCGTCGGCGATGCAGTCGAGGCCAATCACACGATCTACCGGGTGACGTCGATCGACGCCAGTGCCTGCAGGGGCATGCCGGAGCTGGTCCTGCTGAGCGTCGGGGCCAATGTAGCCACCATCGGCGAACGCGCCTTCGCGGACTGCCCGAAGCTGAAGCGGGTGGAGGGCTGCGAGCGGGTGAGCGACATCTCGAAAAACGCCTTCTCCCGGTGCGGCGCGTTGGCAGGCATGCCGTCGCTGGACAGGCTCGAGCGGATGGGCAGCGGGGCCTTCCGGAACACCGCGCTGCGGGAGATCGACCTCGGCAACCGGCTGGCATCTATCGGCAACAACGCCTTCTACGGCTGCGGCCGGCTGAACGCGGTGTACGGGGGTAATGGGGTCACCGCCATCGGGAAAGCCGCCTTTTATGGCTGCCAGTCCCTGGGCACCCTGCCCCTGTTCCCGAAGCTGGAGAGCGTCAGGGCCTCCGCCTTCAAAAACTGCCGGTCGCTGAGGGAAATCACCCTCGGCACCCGGGTGTCCTCCATCGGAAGCAGCGCCTTCTACGGCTGCAAGCGGCTTCAGAACATCATGATCAAAACAAAGCGCCTGGGGCGTACATGCGTGGGGGCCAATGCCTTCAAGGGCATTTACAAATCCCCCAACGTATTCTGTCCCAGACGCATGGCGCGGGCCTACAAGCGCCTTCTCCGGAGCAGGGGCATGCCCAAGGGGGCGGTCTATGGCGAGCCCACGCGGTAGCCGCCGGAATCATCCCCTCGCCATACCTATTCGGTCAGAATTTACCTGCGTATGAACAGTTATCCATCGTCCTCATCTGGGCTCCCGGCCGTCCCGGAACACCAGCATCATCTCGTTGGTCAAGCTGAAGTCGTTGGGCTGGCCGGTCACATCCTCCCGGCGCACCCACACGGCCTCCTTCAGCTCGGTGGCGTCCATGTGAATCTCGGTGGAGCCGTCCACGTCGCAGTAGAACCCGGCCAGCAGGTCGTCCACGATGGCCCAGGGCTGGGACTTGTAGTAGCGGATGTTCTTCACCCGCAGGCCGGCCTCCTCCATGACCTCCCGGGCCACGGTCTGCTCCAGGGTCTCGCCGATCTCGGTAAAGCCGGCGATCAGCGCGTAATAGGGAATGTCCCGGCCCCGGTACTTGGTCATCAGGATCTCGTCGCCGTGGGTAACCCCCACGATCACGGCGGGGATGATCCTGGGATAGATGCGCCGGTCGCAAGCCGGACAGACCACCGCCCGCTCATCCTCAGCCAGCGCCGTCATGCCGCCACAGCGGCCGCAATAGCGGTTGTCCCGGTACCAGTTGTACAGCTGGAAGGCCGTCCACGCGGCAAAGATCACCTCCCGGGGTCCCTGGGCCCGACGCCGGAGCAGACGAACCGGCACCCCTTCTCCTAAAGGACTGGCTTCGCGTCGCCCTAAAGGACTAGCTTCGCTTCGCAGGCCATCGCCGTCGTCCCCTCCCCCGTTCACGTCCAGATAGCAGGGAATATCGTCCAGCGCGAACAGGTAGCGGCGCTCGCCCGCGGCAGGAAGGTCCCGCACCCGGGGCAGGCGCACCGCGTCGCCCTCGATGGCGCAGCGCAGGCAGTCCCCCTCGAAGCGAAACAGCAGCCCCGCCGGGTCCACCCCGCGGCCGGGGACAAATTCGTTGTGCAGTTTGTGGGGATGGATGTCCTGGATCATGTTCGATATACCTCACTCGTCACTTTCCTGGAATTAGGGGACGGTTCCTTATTCCATTTTTGGAATAAGGAACCGTCCCCTAATTCCATTATTGCTGTCCCTTCATCATCTCCAGCAGCTCCTCGGGGGTGAAGAGCTGGAGGGTCACCTGATTCGGCAGGCAGATGATCATGTTGCCGAGGATGCGCTCCTCCCGGTTTTCCAGCGTGACAACGCCCTGTTGGACGCAGTCGTGGCCCTCGCAGGTGGAGTCCTCCATGTAGACCCCCTCCGGGGTCAGGTGGAGGGTGTTCACCGCCTCGGTGCCGTCGGGCAGCAGCTGGCGCAGGGGATAGCTGAGCTCCCCCTCCTCGGGCAGCGGCAGCCATCCCGACCGGGACGGGGTGGTGACCAGCACATAGCCCTTCGCCGGCTTCGGGGCATCCTCCGCCGCTTCATCCGTCGCCGCCGGTTGTACCGTTTCCGCCGGTTGCACCGTTTCCGCCGGTTGTACCGTTTCCGCCGGTTGCACCGTTTCCGCCGGTTGTACCGTTTCCGCCGGTTGCACCGTTTCCGCCGGTTGCACCGTTTCCGCCGGTTGCACCGTTTCCGCCAGTTGTACCGTTTCCGCCGGCGCGGCGGTGGGTTCCGGCTCCGCGCCGGCGATGACCGCCGTCAACAGCAGCCCCGCCGTCAGGCAGAGCCACACGCGCTTCAATGAGACCTTCATCGCTTTTATCCTCACGTCAATCCTCCGGTTCCTCATGCTGGTGCTCCCAATGCAGCAGCAACGTCACCGCCGCCCGCATCAGCAGTATGGCGCAGGTCATGCCGATGTCGTTCCAGTCCGGCGCGACGATGGTCTTCAGCACCTCGCCGCCCAACAGGAAGCTCAGCGCCGTGGTGATGCCGGTGGACAGCAGGTGCTTGCATTTATAGGTGTTTTTGAACACGGCGAAGAAGGCGCGGACGGCATAGACCACCAGCACGCCCACGCCCACCACCTCGATGGCTATGATGATATAGTTGATGATGTCAATAAAGTGATCTTCTATCATTTCGTACATGGGTTCCGTACCTCCCAAAGGTCATTCTCACGGTCTTCGTCTATCCCACCAGGTATTCCCCCGCGCCGGAGGTGGCGCTGACGGAGCGGTCCCGGGCGATGAACACGGCCTCGACGCCGTCAAGGCCCTCGATCAGCCGCGTCCCCGCATCGGTGCCCAGGGAGAACGCCGCCGTGGCCAGCGCGTCGCCCCACATGGAGCTGTCGGAAAAGATCGTCACCGACGCCAGCTCGTTTTGCACCGGCCAGCCGGTGTTCGGGTCCAATATGTGGTGGTAATAGACGCCGTCCGCCTCGAAGCCCCGCTCGTAAATGCCGCTGGTGACGGTGCTGCCGCCGTAGTTCAGGGCCACCAGCATGTATTCGCCGGTGGGTTTGTCGATGTCCTGTATGCCTACCTTCCAGGGGCTGCCGTCGGGCTTTTGGCCGATGGTGACGATGTTCCCGCCGAAGGACAGCACCGCGTTCTTCACGCCCCGGCCCTTCAGATAGCCCTTCACCGCGTCGGCGATATAGCCCTTGGCGATGCCGCCCAGGTCGATCATCATGCCCTCGGGCAGCGTGACCCGGTTGCCGTCGATTTCCACCCGCGTATAATCCACCAGCGCCGCCGCCCGGGCGATGGCCCCGGCGTCCGGCACCACCGCGGCCCCGGAGGTGAAATCCCACATCGTGGAGACCGGCGCGATGGTCACGTCGAACATGCCGCCGGACAGCGCGCTGACCCGAAGAGCCGTCTCCAGGATCTGCGCCGTCTCCCCTGAAACCTCCACCGGCTCGCCGCCGGCGTGGTTGACCCGCCACACGTCGCTGCCCTCGATGGTGCGGGACAGCAGCCGCTCGTAGCGGCCGCACTCCTCCAGCGCGTCGTCAAGCACGGCGGCGTCGTCCACATAGGCCGTCAGCGTGATGACCGTGTCCAGGTAAAAGCCGATCGCGGTCTGTTTCTTCGGCTGGGCCGACGCGCAACCCGCCAGGTTCAGCCCGCAGGCCAGGATCAGCGCCAGCACAAGCGCCCGCCATTTCTTCATCGGATTACCCCTGTCTTGTATTATTGATGGGTTTGCACCCTGAGCGCCCTGAACACCCGCTGGGCCACGATGCCCGTCAGGCAGCCCACCACCGCGCCGATGCCCACCAGCACCGGCAGATAGGTGATCATCAGCTGGGGGGTACGCAGCATGGCACTGGCCGCCAGGATCTGCCCGATATTGTGGGCCACCGCCCCGGCCAGGGACGTGCCCAGCACCGCGTATTCCCTCCGCCGGCCGATGACGATGAAGGCGGCCACGGCGGCGGCGCAGGCCAGGGCGATCAGGATCATGCACCACAGCATCTGCCCTCGGGGATGGGGATGGCGCAGCAGCAGCATGACGTCGCTGGCCGCGGCCAACAGTGCGATCACCAGCGCCCCCAGCCGGGGCCTGCCCTTCACCAGCAGCATCACCGCCAGGCTCAGCACACCGCCGGAGAGGCTGTAGAGTATGGCGCTCATTGAGCCGAACATGAAGCCCGACAGGAATACCTTCGCCAGCATCAGCAGCACACAGCCCTTCCAGTCCATCAGGTACACTGCGTACAGCAGCACTGTGTTGGCCAGGCCCAGCTTGATGCCGGGCACCGCGCCGCTTAAAAACCATGTGACCGGTATCGCCCGGTCCAGCCAGCCCAGCACCAGCGCCAGCGCCGTCAGCATGCCGAACCGGGCGACCTTTTCCGCATTTGAGTTCAATTACAAGCCTCCATCAGCCGTCGCGAACCTCCACTGAGATTTTGTGGGGCAGGCAGATGATGAAGCCACCCATCACCCGCAGCTCCAGGTTGTCCCGGGTCA
The DNA here is from genome assembly GCA_017512905.1 of Clostridia bacterium. Taxonomy (GTDB): domain Bacteria; phylum Bacillota; class Clostridia; order Christensenellales; family Aristaeellaceae; genus UBA2862. The sequence continues at coordinate 10,277 of JAFWEL010000065.1, read as the reverse complement.
CCGCGCCCATATTCACGCAATCCTGGTTGTCGCAATCGGCGTGTTCCATATACACGGCGTCCCCGGTGATGGCGACGGTATTTTCCCCGCCCCCGGGCAGCAGAACCTGCACGCTGTGGGCCTCGCCGAAGGGCAGGTCGATCAAGGGCTTGCCGTCGCGGGTGACGTACACCCGCAGGCCCTCCCCCGCCTCCTGTGAAACCGCCGGGCCCTCCCAGGCCCTGCCGTCCACCCGCAGGCGGACCCGGTCCGCCTCCTCATGGGAGGCGCACCCCGACGCCAGCAGGCCCAGCGCCATCAACAGCGCGATCAGGCGCGCCGGCGCACAGCTTTCCAATCTGAACATGACTTCATTATATACTCTTTCCGTTCATTTATCAACCTCAAATTGCGCATCCCGTGCCGCCAGGTCCCCGCGGCGCGTTATTCGCCCAAAATACATTGACATATCGATGTTTTTTATGCTATTATTGAGGTGTAAATGTGGGATACTTTTGCCCGCATGAACGCATATTTTCGAGGAGGGATACCATGAAAAAAGCAGTCGCACTGTTGCTGAGCCTCTGCCTGCTGCTGGGCTGCATGGCCTTTGCGGAGGGCGCGGGCTTCACCCCCGGCACCTATGAAGGCACCGGCGAGGGCTTTGGCGGCCCCGGCTCCGTCCAGGTCAAGGTGACCGTGGACGAGAACGCCATCACCGATGTGGTCATCGAGGGCGAGGCCGAGGTCCCCTTCGGCGTCGAGGCCTTCCCCACCTACGCGGAAGCCCTGATCGGCCGCAGCGACGCCCAGATCGACGCGGTGGCCGGCGCCACCATGAGCCATGACGGCGTCGTCGCCGCCGTGGAGCAGGCCCTGGCCGCGGCCCGCGGCGAGGAGACCGCCGCCGCCACCGGCGACCTGGGCTTCACCGCCGGCACCTACGAAGCCACCGCCGACGGCTACAACGGCCCCGTGACCGTTTCCGTCACCTACGGCGCGGACAAGATCGAGAAGATCGAAGTCACCTCCAGCGTGGAGACCGAGCACGTGGGCACCCTGGCCTATGACATCATGATCCCCGAGATGATCGAGGCCAACGGCTCCGGCGTGGACACCGTCTCCGGCGCCACCTTCACCACCCGCGCCCTGCGCAACGCGGTGAACGACACCGCCGAGCAGGCCGCCTGCACGAACCTTGACGCCTTCAAGGCCGCCAAGATCGAGCATGTCGCCACCGAGCCCCTGACGTTTGACTACGACGTGGTCGTGGTGGGCGGCGGCGGCGCGGGCATGGCTGCCGCGGCCCAGGCCGCCCAGGACGGCAACACCGTGCTGGTCATCGAAAAGAACGCCGAGGTCGGCGGCAACACCCTGGTGTCCGGCGGCCAGTATCAGTCCGTGATGCCCTACCTGGTGTGGGATCCCGCCGATCCCGACGCCACCACCGGCGTCTATGCCCACGACGGCCAGACCTACGACAAGGTCAAGAGCGTCCAGGGCTGCATCAACGAGCTGAAGATGATCCTGAACTGGTCCGAGGAGCCCTTCGACGAGGACTATTACAAGGATCATGAGTTCGTGGCCGGCGACGCCGCCGAGCTGTCCAAGCACGGCGTCCACGCCGAATACCTGCCCGTGCTGCAGGCCCTGAAGCAGGAAATCCAGGCCTATCTGGATTGGGCGCAGCCCCAGCTGGACGCCGGCACCCCCGAGAACCAGCTGACCCTGTTCTCCACGGTGAACCTGCACATCTTCCAGACCTACTACGGCGGCCTGCGCCAGAGCGCGGACAAGACCCAGTGGATCTACGGCGACGTGGACCTGGTCAGCCAGTTCATCCAGGACGGCCAGGGCCTGAAGGAGTGGCTGGAGGACCAGGGCGCGACCTTCGTCGAGAACACCCAGCCCACCCTGATCGGCGCGCTGTGGTATCGTGAAAACGAGTTCGTCGGCTCCACCATCGACCTGGATGGCAACGGCGAGCCCGAGATGGGCCGTTGGGGCAGCTACTTCGCCGCGCCGATGAACACCATCTACAGCGCCAACGAGAAGAACGAGATCATGGTCCGCACCACCGCCACCGACCTGATCGTGACCGACGGCCGCGTGACCGGCGTGAAGGCCACCCACTACGACGGCACCGAGATCACCGTGAACGCCGCCAAGGGCGTCATCCTGGCCACCGGCGGCTATGCGGCCAACATCGACATGGTGCTGGAAAACAACGTCTACTGGTCCACCGAGTACCTGACCAAGACCACCAAGACCACCAACCGCTCCAGCCAGATCGGCGACGGCATCGTGATGGCTGAGGCCGTCGGCGCTGCCACCACCGGCCTGGGCTTCACCCAGCTGATGCCCATCTCCTGGGTGGACAACGGCAACCTGGCCTTCGGTGGTGGCAACTATGCCTGCTGGATCAACCCCACCACCGGCCACCGCTTCGTGGACGAGGGCTCCGAGCGCGACGTGCTGTCCCTGGCCGAGTTCCAGAACGGCATCGTGGTCAACGGAACGCCCGGCGTATTCCTTGAGTTCTACAACGAAACCGAGCCCATCCCCGGTCCGCCCATCGCGCAGCTGGGTGACAGCGACTATGAGGGCCGCTACTACTACGTGCATGGCAACGTTGACGAACTGACCGAGCTGTTCTCCAAGCTGGAAGGCGTGACCGCTGATCCCGCCACCGTGCTCGAGACCATCAAAGCCTACGACATGGCCGTGATGGGCCAGGGCGAGTTCCCGGATGTGGGCAAGGGCATTGCCTCCCGCACTGTGGGCGATGTGGAGAAGAATGACGACGGCAGCTACAACGTGGAAACCTACAACCTGGAGAACACGCTGTTGACCGTCCGTCTGATGGCGCCCTCCACCCACCACACCATGGGTGGCATCGTGGTCGACACCGACCGTCACGTGCTGGACACCAACGGCAAGGTCATCCCCGGCCTGTACGCGGCGGGTGAGGTGACCGGCGGCATCCACGGCGGCAACCGCCTGGGTGGCAACGCCATCGTCGAAATCTTCGTCTCCGGCCGCACCGCCGCCAAGGCCGTGACCGCCGACAACAAGTAAGACGCGAGCGAGAACAAAAAAACATGGGCAGGATTTCCTGCCCATGTGTTTTTGGGGAGGCAGTTTGATAAGATCTGATACTATTCAATCTGAATGTAGACAAAGACTGTGTGTGGATTTTTCGTTGCGTCAAGGCGAAGACCCGCAGGCTTGCTGGCGACGCGAAGCCAGTCCTTTAAGGCGGCAAGTCAAGGGGATTCAACGCAGACGCAGCGGAAAAGACGCCAAAGGGTTGTCTATATTTAGGTTGAGAATAGTATGATTTGTCGCGCTGATGCCCGACAAATCAGAATTTTCCATAAAACTGATCATTGACCACCTCGACGCAAATCCGGGATGGAAAAGGCACCCACAGATGGGTGCCCTTCTTTGTTTAGATCAGTATCATAGTGCTTTCAGCAATGCTCCGCTGTCGCCGTCGAGGCAGATGGAGCGCTTCCTTATCAGCTCAGGGCAAACCGCCTCGTCATAGTTCAGGCAGGCATAGACGGCGTTTGGATTCTCGGCCGTCATGGCCCAGAAGGGGTATTTCACGATCATCGGCGTATTGCTGCCAACGCCGAGTTCCAGAAACAGGATGTGTCTTCCTTTATTGGCTTCAAGGAAAGCGGCATATCGATCCGCTGCCGCATGCCATCCGGCATCCTCGACAAAGGTATCGTCGACCCGCAGATTCATGGTCACCGGGCCACCGTTGTCCGGACATACGGGGATCAGTCCACTGGGGACCCGCATTGAGATCAAACGATCCTTTGGCACCCGGAACACGCCGTTTTCATCGGGGATAAAACGCTGTGCGGCCATGGCCTTCATGACCCACGCTTCGTTGTCGTAGGTCTTTTTGATGCTGCCATCGGCGCTCTGGAACAGGCCGTAATCCCCCTGGGTATAGAAAAGCCTCTTCTTGTCAAAGCCCGCCCGTTGGAAGCAGTGGTCCACGTTGGTGGTAATCACAAAATAATCACGATCTCTGACCAGCGCCAGCAGGTTGTTATACACCGGCTTTGATGGAGCCATGTAGCGATTGACGTATATGTTCCGCGCCCAAAACGCCCACCGGGTCTCATCGTCCGGGAAGGGATAGAAGCCGCCGGAATACATATCCGTGAGGCCGAGACGCTCCTTAAAATCAAAGAAGTACCGGTCAAATCGCTCGCCGCCATAGGTATAGCCTGCCGCTGTGGAAAGTCCGGCCCCCGCGCCGATCACGATCGCGTCGGCAGTTTCTATCTCATTCTTCAGCCGCCGGATATTCACATCCCGACTGCCCGTAGCACCGGTGAGTCCGCCTCGAAGGCTCCTCACAAAAGTAATTCCCTTTTGAAGCGTCCGGGTGTAGTCCGCTTTAGGTTTGTTTGAAAATAACATCTCTCGTTGATTCACGAATCTCCATCCTCTCTGCCGTGATATGGACTCCGGTTTTCATGATCCGCAGCTCATCCCGGTATGCTTCCATCAATTCTCACAGGATTGAAACGCGATGCCTTGCGGCAGGGACCCAGAGCCCTTTTTCTGGCTGCGCATATGAACGTGCTGAACCGATAGCTTCTCCTGTGTCGAACTCATGGACGCCTTCGCGCTCACACCCCAGCATAAGCTGAGAAGCCGCCGTCGACCGGAAGGGTCACGCCGGTGATAAAGCCGGCAGCCTCGCTGTTGAGCAGGAACAGCAGTGCGCCCGAGAGCTCCTCACTCTTGCCAAAGCGGCCCATGGGCGTCGCTGCGAGGATCTTGCCGGTGCGGGTCGTGGGCGTGCCGTCCTCATTCCAGAGGAGCTTTGCGTTTTGCATTCCAGCGCTCCAAGATGGCGTCCCGCCATGGCTCCAGCCTCCATTCCTCCACCATGCAGGGGCCAAAGCAACGGAAGTGCTTGATGTGCATGGTATCCATGGCGCAGCCGTCGGAATCCACGCAGACCGCGAACCGCTTGTCTTTCTTGAAATCATCCAGCGCGGACATCGTTACGCCTCCTTGCCCCGGTTTTCGATGGCATTCAGCTTTTCCTCGATGGCGCAGATCCGGCTCTCGTCCAGGCCCATATATTTCAGGTTATCCCCCAACCGAATGACCGTCGCGCGGCCGCTGGGCGCGTCGCTGTCCCAGCCAGGCGCCGCCCCGTCCAGTACCGCTTTGGCCGCCGGATTGCCCATCAGATGGGCCAGGGTGCAATCCAGGTTCAGCGTCCTCTCCCGGTTGCCGTTCACCTTCGCGCCAAAGCGCGGCCCGGCCAGGCCCCTGGGGGTGACACCCCCCAGCACGTCTGACAGCCACGAGACGCTGTCCTCCACCCATCCCGGGTAGCGCTCGCAGAAGAGATTACCCTCGATGCTCTCATCACCGGTGGACAGCCCGTGGGGCCCGTTGGAATAGATATGGCTCTCAAAAGCCACCTCATTTTGATACAGTGCGTCAATCAGGTGGATGGTGTTCGCCGCGGGCACCAGGTTATCCGTACGAGTGGCGAATATGAAGCAGGGGCAGGTGTTCCCGTCCACGTGCGCCACCACGTCCGGCGCGGTCCGCTGGTATTCACGGACGCAGTCGCCGTCGATCACGGGATAGCCCAGTATGGCGGCGTTGGGCCGATGCTTCGACATCGTCGCCGCGCAGGCAGCCAGGTGTCCGCCGGCGGAAAAGCCCACCACCGCAATCCGATCCTCCGCCACGTGCCAAAGGTTCGCGTTTTGGCGGATCAGCGCCATGGCCTGCTCGTAGTCATCCAGAGGATTGGGCCAGACGGACTGCTCGTTCAGGGAATAGCGCAGTATGAAGGCCTGGTAGCCCGCCTTCAGATAGGCGAAGGCGACGGGCTCCGCCTCCCGGTCGGAGCAGAAGTGATAGCCACCGCCGGGAATGACCAGTACGGCGGGACGGCGTTCGATCTGGCCGTACTCACCGCCAACGGGCTGGATATACGTCGTCAGGCTGACGTTTCTCTCCGAATTCAAAACGATACGTTCGATTGTCATGCATGTTCCTCCTTTACAACCGGGTATCCCAGCGCCCGCAGAACACGGTGTCGTCCGCCGTGCCGCGGAAGGCGCTCCTGCCCGTGATCTTCTCGATGGCGGCGCGCACATTCTCCCGGTTCGGCCCGTAGGCGTTCACGAAGGTGTGGATGTTGGCGCAATCCACCAGGTGGTTGGTGTAGTTCAAACTGACGCCCACGGTGGGCACCTCCTCGGTGTACCAGGGCATTTCCATGGAATGGCCGCTGCTCCAGGACAGACGCTCCACGTTGCGTTGGGCATAGCCCTTCACGTAGATGAACACAAACACCACGTCTTACGATGAGCTGATGAACAGCGTTCGAATCAAATGTAAGTCGAGCGGTACAAACGCAAACGTTACATTAAAAAAGCTCGTCATCTGTATACCGGAAGATATGCAGGATGGCGATAAGTACGATGCGGCACAAGTTCAGTCGTGGGTCAACGACGTCGGCACCATATTGTGCTTGGAACGTTAGGAAAAGTAAGTTTGCCCTTTTCGCACCATTTGGGTTGCCCCTTGACATGTACCTTATTCCCGCTCGACAAGATATTTCTACTAATATCTCGATTTAATTATTTTCTATTTAATTTTTTATCTGTATTTGTTTATTACTTATCTCATCCACACCTTTTCAAACTTTTTCAGTATCAAAACAGTATCATGCGTGATACTGAAATACTCCGATTGAGTATATCTTACTGTTATTATAATACATGAAGCATTCAGATTTCAAGCTTTTTCTGTTCGAATTGTCCACTATTTCATTTCACCCTTAAATAGCTTCTTCTCAGCTAACTGCGATCCGCATTATATTGCTTCTGCCATTTGTCAATAACTATTATCTATTATACTTGGCAGGCCCTATCCAGTTCTTGTAATCCGGCTTCATGGGATACCCTCGTATTATAGAGTAGTAGTTTATAAGCTCCTCTCCAAGAGCTGTGCTACACTGTTGGGGATGATCACTGCGCCGCGCCGGTGATCAACGCCCACTTGCCCTTGACTTTATACATAACAGCATCCTCCTCTTTATTCTGCCTGTACCTGGTAATCCTTCTTCATGCCGTGGGCGCCGAACACCTGCCACTTCCCCGCGCCCAGGCGCTGCACGATGGCCCGGCGCTCCTCGGCGCACAGCGCGGGGTCGGTGTCCACCGAGGTCATCAGCACCGGCGCGTACTGGTTGTAGGCCGCCTGTTCGCGGGTCATGCCGCGCATGTTGATGAAGATGTCGCCGGTGAAGGCGATGTGGTGGGCATAGTCGATCAGCACCGTCTCGCCCGGCAGGTGGCCGCCCTTGCCCTGGTAGACTTCAAAGTTCAATTCCCCGAACCGGAAAAAGCCGATCTGCTCCAGCGCCTCCGCCTGTTCGCCGCGGGCGTCCCAGAGGCCGCGCACCTTGTCCGGGTCCGGCGGCCGATAGCCCGTCAGCGTCTTGCAGATGCTGATGTAGGGCCGGTGCAACGGGTTCTGCTCCCGGAAGCCCGGCTCGCCGGCGTATTCCAGCGCGAGGCACGCCCGGGTCTTTTCGCTGGCGAGCACCTCGTCGAACAGGGGCAGCAGGCCGCAGTGGTCCACGTCCGCGTGGGTGATGAAGATGCGCTTCGCCATGCCGTCCCAATCCGGCAGGACGCGGCGGAAGATCGCCTCCATCTCCTCCCGGTAGAGCGCGTATCCGCAGTCGATGAACAGCGTCTCGCCGCAGCTTTGCAGGATGGCGGTGTTGCTGCCGCAGGGCGGCTCGATCAACGTGACCTCGGTGTTTTCGGTGATGCCATGCCGGGTGATGCGCGGGGAAAACGCGCCGCCCCGGCACACGGCCAGCAGCTCCGCGAACCGCCCGATGCTCTCGAAGGTCTTGTAGGGGGACAGGCCCTTCTCGTCCAGCATCTGCATGACGAGATTGGAATTGACCAGCAGCCCGTCCCGGCTGTCCTCCGGCAGGCCCATGGTCTGCATCAGCCCCGACACGAAGGAGCGATAGAAGATGCTGTTGTCGTAGACCCGCTCCGAGTGATTATAGTCGATCACGCGCACCGGGCACAGCGATTCCACCCGGTCCAGGAAGGCCCGCAGCTTTTCCGCGTCCTCCACGAACAGGCCCATCTTGAACGCCTGGTAGTCCGTGCCGTTCTCCTGGGAGCTGATGTAAGAGATGTTGAGCCGGAACTCATGGATCAGGCGCAGCACCGCCGTGACGCTGCCGGGCACATCCTTCAGGTGGAACTCCAGCAGCACGATGCCCTTCTCATCCCCGGAGGTCTTGAGATAGCCGATGCTTTGGAGCCGCGCGTCCGCTTCCCGCAGCTGGTCCTCGCCGCCCTCGGCGTCGATGAACAGCGTGTGGGAATCCACGGCCTTGTTGTAGCTCACGCGGGTGATGTTCACGCCCAGCTCCGCAAAGCACTCGCTCGCCTTCAAGAACGCGCCGATGTGGTTGGGCATGGTGGTAATATAGGTCTTCTTCACAGGCTCGCCCCCCATCCGATCAATGCCTTGCGTCGGAGGCCCCGACCGCCTCCTGCAATCTCAGCCAGAACCGGGCGTCCTCGACGGCCTCCCACAGCGGATAGGGAGATTCCCCGCCCCGCAGGCAGTCCTCCATGTCCAGGAGGATCGTGGCGATGGCGTATTCATCCTGGAGGGTATCGAGGAACAGCTCCGGCCGCCAGGTCTTGCGCAGGTCCCGCAGGTACTGGGTGTCCAGGCAGCGGTAGCGCTCCGGCAGCTCCGGCATCAGCGTCGTCCTGCAGGGCGCGTTCCGCCCGTCCAGGCCGTATACCGTCGTGTCGCTCCACTCGCCCCGATCGCCGCGCACGGTGAAGTGGCGCGAGCGGATGTAGGATCGGTATTGCAGCGGCGCGAAGTCGTAGATCGCGGTTTTGCCGGATTCATAGTCGATCATCACCCGATCCCGGACCTCCCCGGTCGCGGAGCCGTCCAGGATCGCCCCGTAGCGGGAATCGGTGTTCACGGCGGGGCCGACGGAACGGACGCCGCGCATTTCATAGCGCTCCCCGCCGATCATCAGCGCCCTGCGCAGCAGGCTGGCGGCGTGATAGTCGTGGACCAGGGAGATATAGGCGGATTGCGGCGTCCCGATGTCGCCCCGCCGGACGACCTCCAGACCCGCGGCGAGGATGGGATAGCGGTGGTACTGCTCGCAGCAGACGATCTTCGCGCCGCGCCCGGCCAGCGCCTCCAGCCTTTGCAGCTTCTCCTCGGTGTCGCCCACGGGCGTCTCCGCCACCACGGGAAAGCCGCGCCCGATCCACTCCTCCGCGACGTCGGCCACATGGCCCCGATCCACCGCCACAACGACGAAGTCCGGCTGGAAGGCCATCGCCGCTTCGGCGGTCAGCACGGCCTCCGCGCCGGTGCTCGCGCGCATCCGCGCCGCCTTCTCTTCCGAGCGGCACAGGTAACAGGCCCTGAACAGCTCCGGCCACGTCCGGGCGATGCGCCCGAAGTATTCCGCCCGGTAGCCCGATCCCACGACGACATAGGTAAGCATGGTATAACCCTCCGTTGTCTACACACCGAATAAGTCTGTCTCGTTCAAATTGCCCGGCTTTGTTCTTTTCTCATATTCCGAAAGCTTACTTGAAAAACGATCGAGCTTATGCGTGACCTTTTCCAGGTGACGCTCCATCTCCGACATTCTCCCCAAAACGACCTCCTTATGCCTCTTCAGCATCTCGCATCGCTCCCGAAGCGTCTGGTCGCCCTCGCGGGTCAATTCCATAAACCTCGCTATGTCCGACAGTGGCATACCCGTATTCTTCAGGCAGCAGATCAGCCCAACGGCTTCCAAATCTTCATCGGAATACTGGCGGAACCCGCCCTGGCTCCTGCTCACATTGGACAGAAGCCCTTCTTTTTCGTAATAGCGAAGCGTATGCGCCGTCAGGCCCGATTTCTCGCAAACCTCGTGGATTGTATACATGTTTCCCTCCGGATTGTTTTTTTGAATTGATCTATTGACTTAGAGGTAACTTTAAGCTCTATAATATTGATATCTTACAGTAGATCTCTTCATATGTCAATCGCAATCGACAAACTTGAGTTTCCGTATGAGGAAGGGATCAGGACGCAAAAGAGAGAGACAAATCCCAGCAGTAAGTGGTATAATTGAGTTGCAAAACAAAAAACGCCACTAAACAGCAGGAAGGAGCCTCTCTCATGAAGTATTCTACCACAAAAACGTACACATTGAAACGGTCTGT
>JAFWEL010000163.1 GCA_017512905.1 Clostridia bacterium | reverse complement strand
TTGCAGATTTGCCGCCCGGAAATCGCTTGCGACGCGAAGCTAGTCCTTTAGGACGATTTCAGGCAAATCTGAGGAGGATGTATTGAAGGGGGACCTGTCCCCCTTCAAACGGGCGCAAGCCCGCGACAAATCAGAATTTGCATACGACTGAACAGTTACGTTGTTTTAATTGGAAACAGGCGGCTGCCTGTCAGGCAGCCGCCTCAGGCTACGTTACCGGATTGAAGTTTACTTCGCGCCGTATTCCACGCCGTCCAGGTCGTCGGAGTTGGTCAGCAGCACGGCCACGGTGTCGCTGTAGCCGGCGGCCTTGATCTTGGCGCGGCTGAAGCGGATCAGGGGCTGGCCGGCCTTGACCTGGTCGCCCTCCTTCACCAGGCAGTCAAAGCCGTCGCCGTTCATGGCCACGGTGTCCACGCCCACGTGGATCAGCAGCTCCATGTCGTTGGCGGCGACGCCCACGGCATGCTTGCTCTCGGCCACAGAGGTGATCTCGCCGTCGAAGGGCGCGACCACGACCTCGTCGGTGGGCTGGATGCCCACGCCCACGCCCAGCACACCGGAGGCAAAGGTGTTATCCGGGATCTGGTCATAGGGGATGACGTTGCCCTTCACCGGCTGCAGCACCTTGCCGTTGGCGCAGCGGATGACGCTGGTGGTGGGCACCTCGATCCTCGCCGGCGCGGGGGCCGCGGCGGCCGGGACCGCCTTGGGAGCATCCTCCTTCCAGATGATGCTGGTCAGAGCGAAGGCCACGCCCGCGGCGATCAGCAGCTCAACCAGGTACAGCGGGATGTTGTTCACCGCGGGGATCGCGGGAATGCCGGTGACGCCGTACACGGGCGCGCCCAGCTTGAACAGGCTGCCGAACAGGGAGCCCACCGCGCCGCCGGCCATGCCGCAGATGAAGGGCTTCATGAAGCGGAAGTTGATACCGAAGATGGCGGGCTCGGTGATGCCCAGGGAGGCGGACAGCGCGGACGGGAACGCCACGGACTTGGTCTTCTGGTTCTTCACCTTCAGCGCCACGGCCAGGCAGGCGCCGAACTGGGCGAAGTTGGCCGCGGAGGCGATGGGCATCCAGGTGTTCAGGCCGGTCTGGGCGATCATGCCGGCCTCGATCACGTTGTACATGTGGTGCAGGCCCATGACCACGGTCCAGGGATAGATCGCGCCCATGACCACCGAACCAACCAGCGAGCTGGCCAGCCACTTCGCGCCGGTCAGCACCCAGTTCTCAAGCACCGAGAACACGGGCCCGATGATGGTGAAGGTGACGAAGGAGGTGATCAGCACGGTGCACAGCGGGGTGACGAACAGGTCGATCATCTCCGGCACCTTCTTGTGCAGCCATTTCTCGATCACGCTCATCAGCAACACGGCCAGTATGACGGGTATCACATGGCCCTGGTAGCCCACTTGTTGGACGTTGAAGAAGAACAGGTGCCAGGTTGGTATCTCCCCGGCGGCGTAACTGCCCACGGTCCAGGCGTTGATCAGCGCGGGATGGACCATCATCAGGCCGATGACCGCGCCCAGGAAGATGTTGCCGCCGAACACGCGGGCGGCGGAAATGGCCACCAGCACCGGCAGCAGCGCGAAGGCGGTGTTGGCCACCAGGTCCAGGAAGGCGAACCAGTCGCTGTTACCGAAGGCGGGCCAGAACTTCGGGATGGCTTCGACGATACCCATCATCAGGCCGGAGGCCACGATGGCGGGCAGTATGGGCACGAACACGTCGCCCGGGGTCTTCAGGATCTTCTTCCACAGGGGCATCTTGCTGGCCGCGGCGGCCTTGACGTCGGCCTTGCTGGCGGCGGAAGCGCCGGTGACGGCCAGGAATTCGTCGTAGACCTTGTTGACGGTGCCGGTGCCGATGATCAGCTGCAGCTGACCGTTGGATTCGAACATGCCCTTGACGCCGTCGATGTTCTCCAGGACCTCCTTGTTGACCTTGCTGTTGTCGGCGATGACCAGCCTGAGCCGGGTCGCGCAGTGCGCCGCGCTGATGACGTTCGATCCCCCGCCGATATTGGCGGCGATCTCTTCAGCGCATTTGCGATAGTCCAATGCCATTGATCTCTCTCCCCTTCTTCATCGTTCTCGGGCCCCTGCGCCTTTTCCGGGGAAAAACACACATAAGCCCCCGATTAATGATCATTTTACTATAACCCGGCACAAATGTAAAGTGCAAAAGTCATTTTTTCTTTGTTTCGTTAAATATATTACAGAAAGGAAAACGACGGCAGTGGCGACCCCGATTCAGGGCCGCCACTGCCGTCGTTTTCCTTCTTCCGTCACTGCAGCGCCGTGAGCGTGCAGCTGCCGTCTGTGATCTTCAGCGCCGTCTTTGCCTCCAGCGTGATTTTCAGGCTGTCCCCCGCCTTCATGTCATAGCGCTTCAGCACGTCGCCGTAATCGCCGACGATCTCCACGGTCATGTCGATCACGTCCTCCATCATTCCGCCAAGCGCGCCGAACAGCGAGCCGTATCCGCCATCCCCGTCCAGCGCGTCGAAAGCGCTGCCCAGGGAACCGTAGGCGTCCTTCATCCGCTCCCCCGCCGTGGCGGTGCAGGTCAGCGTGTACACGCCGGCCTCGATGTCCTCGCCGACGATGTACTTGCCCTCCCGGAGCGTCCGCCCCTCGGCCTCCTGGGCGAGGGCCGCGCCCGCGCCAACGGCTGCCAGCAGCGCCAGCGCGACGATCAGAGCCACATATTTTTTCATCCGTCATACCCCATCGTGATTGGTGCCTGAATTATACCACGCAAAGGCGCGGCGATTGTCGGAGATGTCCGACAGGTGTGGAAATTCTGATTTGTCGGGGAGGTGGTAAGGCCTCCAAAAGTAGCCTTCCCCTCTGGGGAAGGTGGATTTGACGAAAAATGCTTGCATTGTTTCGTCAAAGACGGATGAGGTCCTTGACGCTGATACAACGCCGATTTCAACACAGGCGCGAGGCGTATCGTAAGGGGACCTCATCCGACCCGCTACGCGGGCCACCTTCCCCAAAGGGGAAGGCTTTTGGACGCCGCGTCAGCTCGACAAATCAGAATATCCCTCGCGGTAAAAACAAGCCCCTGTATGGAGGCGCGCGCCTACCATCATCAAAGGAGCGATGTACATGCCGCAAAGCTACGACCACACCGTCACCGGGCGGGTCATCCGCCGCCTGCGCCTGGAGCGCGGGATGTCCCAGGAGATCCTCTCCGGCCTCGCCGCCCTCTCCCGCAGCCACCTGGCCGAGATCGAGACCGGGAAGGACAACGCCAATGTCGAAACCCTCTGGCGCATCGCCGCAGGGCTGGACCTCCGCCTGAGCGAGCTGATTCGGCGGGTGGAAGACGAAATGGAGCTAAAATAGAAAACCCGGCTCTATACGAAACTTTATATTCGTATAGAGCCAAGTCTCCTATTGTTCAGATTTTTCTTCTGTTTCTATTTTTGCTCTTTCCAATACCTTCTGATTATCTGTAGGTGATAATAGGCTAAAAATCAACCCACAATATCTCGTATTTCTTCACCAAAGATCATTTTCACCGTCAAATTATGATAATGATATCTTGCTGCAAGCAAAATATCATTGATCTCTTCTACAATGCCGTTCCCACACATTTCCCCCATACGCAGTATGACCTCTATTGACTCAAGATGCGGCCTTTCCAAATCCAGCATTGCAGTCTTGTCCGCGGCATCCCTCGGCGTCCATGTTTCGTCCACATAGGCGATATAATCCATCGCCCCGAACGCAGCACCTTTCATCGCTTGTGTGATGCTATCCCCAAAAATTGTTGCAACTACAGTGTATAAGGCCAGCATTCCCTTATTCGCCGTTTTCCTGATGAGGTTCACATCGAATACTTTATAGTCCTTGTGAAACATAGCTTCATATTGCTCCACAAAGAGGCAGGCCACTTCTTCCATTATCATCCGTTCCACCATGCTATTCCATCCTCCAGAGGCTTCAATCAAATCAGTGATTTATCACTATTATACCACACAAATTTTCAGTTTAGTGATATATCACTGATATTTAATCCTCCCCTGCCCTATCATAGTGACAGATCACTTGGAGGATTGGCTTATGACAACCCAGGAAACCATTGCCGCCCGGATTCGGGCGCTGTGCCGGGCGCGCGGGATCACGCCGAACGGACTGGCCAATCTTTCCGCCGTTTCACAAAGCACGATCAAGAGCATATTGAATGGCGAAAGCCAAAATCCGGGAACCGTTACGATCAAGAAGCTCTGCGACGCCTTTGAGATCACCCTCGGGGAATTCTTTTCCACCCCGGAATTCGACGCGCTTGAGCAGGAAATCAAATAAAATATGGCGCCGTTGCAAACAGCGCCCTTTTTATTCCCTTATTTGAAGCCACACCCGGTTTTTATGGGGACTCCAGAAGCAATCTACTACGCCTTGTGATCTGCGTCTCAATCAGCCCCATCCAATCCCCTGGCAGATTATAATGCGAATGCCGCTTAAACCGGAAAGTCAGCAGATGCCGCAGCTGTTCCCGATTCCTGTCGTTCATCATGGAGCGCACCATTTCCACATAATCCTCATAAGCTCGCGGGAGCAGGGTATCGGCGTACTCCTGTAGCTTTTCCGGGCTGGACATGAACTCAGCCCCGGCAAAGTTGAACAGGGAATTGCCGTGGTCGAAGAGTGGGGCTGGGGCGACGATCCTGTTCGTGGCGTTGTCGATCAGGAAGCCGAAGTTGCCGAAGTGCCGGTCGGTATTGTAGATGACGGCGTCGAACACGACCATATCCCGCAGGGCCTGGAGGTATTCCGGGCCCAGTTCCTCATAAAACGCCTTTACCGCCCCGAAGCCGCCGTGGGTCACCAGGCGTCCCACGGGCATGAAGGACACATCCCGGCTGGTGAACAGCTCGCAGGTAGAGCAAAGCCGGCCCTTCCATTTGGACAGGCCGTAGTGAATGGCGTTGATGCCCATGGCCTCGGCCACCTGGGCGGCATAGTATTCGGAATAGGGCTCGAAGCCGGCGTTGGACGCGCCGGAGGTGCCGCCCTTATACAGCTTCACCTTGCCGTCGATCCTGCGCCAGCATTTGGGCAGCATGCCGTTGGTGGTCAGCTCCGGGGTGGAAACCAGCGAGGAACGAATGCTGCTGCCGTAGCCGGTGAACGCGATCAGGCCCAGGATGCGGCTGAACCGGTTTTCATACAGATTGTATTGATCGAACGTCCCGGCGAAGCCGTCCTCCACGACCCAATAGCTGTCGTTCAGGGACAGCCCCTTGCAGACGGCGATGATAGACATGGGCCGGTTGATGCTCAATCCGCAGCGAGCCAGCAGCGCGTTGACATAAGCGCGGTTCTTGGGGATGGTGCGCTTCTGTATCCAGCGGCTCAGACCCTCCGGTGACAGGGCGAAGTCGAGGGGAAGCAACGCCTTTTCATCCTCGTTGACCCACTCGATCCGCAGCTGGGGCGCAGCCGTGTTCTCCACAACGCTGAACCGCAGCAGCGGGGTATCGAACTGCTTTAGAACGTAGCCCATGAGCGCGCCCCCCTTTCCCGCTGATTGCTTATATTTTACCCGAGAACAGGCTGTATATCAAGCGTTTATTCCTCATGCGGCTTCTGGTCATCGGGCATTTCCTGGTCGCGCTGCCGGTCATCCGCTTCACTCAGCAGGTCCTCTCTGAGCTTCATAAGTCTACGCATCGTCTTGGCCATTGCCGGGTTAAACGTCAATACAGCCCTTAATTGCTCGTCCTTGTACACTATATACTTTTCGGCTATTCTTTCCTTTGTCGGCGGGTCAATGTACAGCTCCATGGATTCTTCGTCCGCGATTTCAAAAGCCTCCAAAAACGGCCTCGTGCCAAATTGGAAGGGCATGATGCCACTGCCCTTTGGCGCGATTTCCTTCATATAGCCCATGACATCCTCTATATTGGTAAAGGCGATCAGCCGCCCATCCTTCACAATGAAGTGCTCGATTACCTCAATACCGCTTCCATCCACACCCGGTTCCATGCAAATCAAATTCCGCCTGTCAAAGATGTCCTTGATAACACACCAGTCTTCTTCCGTCCTGTGGGGAAGCGCAAGCAGGGACTTGATGGTGGCAACTTCATCATCGGTTGGCATATTGCCATCCTGTGCGATCATTTCATTTTTATACGAGCGATGATTTCACGCTCTTTTCTTCGTCTGTTCTGTGCCATGACGGTCTCCTTTCCGATTGCTTACAGCTTCGTTCCGTATCTTAATTTCCCTTGAAAAGCGGATCATTTCGCCATCCTGGCGACGGGGAAGAAGCTCTGGTTGGCCTCCGTCGCGGTTGCGGTTTCGTTCGTATCGATCTTCAAAGCATACCATGTCCGATCATATTATATCGTATATTTGGTAAAAATCAACCTGTTCCAACCAGCGTCCTTCCTTTTCCCCAATTTTATCATTTACAAACCTATTTATCTATGTTAGAATAATCATGGTATCATCTGTGCTACGTGTAGCCATTTTTCGCACGGCATGGATTCAGGTCCCATGGGGGGAATAAAATCTACTATATTATAAAGGGGAGTCGAGCATCGTGAAAGACACCTTTCGCGGCGGCGTTCACCCGGCAGGGCGCAAGGAACTGAGCCGGGACGTTCCGCTGCGCGAATTCCTGCCGACGGGCGAGATGGTTTTCCCGCTTGCCCAACACATCGGCAAGCCGGCCAAGCCCATCGTGAAGAAGGGCGACACCGTGCTGGTGGGCCAGCGCATCGCCGAGGCGGACGGCTTTGTATCCGCCCATGTCATCTGCTCCTGCTCCGGCACGGTGAAGGGCATCGAGAAGCGGAAAACGCTGATGGGCTCGATGGCCGACTGCATCGTGGTGGACAACGACGGCCAGTTCACCCCCGCCGAGGATTACACCCGGCGGCAGGACACGGCCTCCATCGCCAACGGGGATATCCTCTTCCGCATCCAGAACGCGGGCATCGTGGGCCTGGGCGGCGCGGGCTTCCCCACCCACGTGAAGCTCCAGCCCAAAAACCCGGAGCTGATCCGCTACGTCATCGCCAACGGCGCGGAGTGCGAGCCCTACCTGACCTGCAACGACCAGCTGATGCGCACCGAAGCCGACGCCATCGTCGAGGGCCTGGAGCTGGTGCTTCGGCTGTTCCCCAACGCGGAGGGTGTCATCGGCATCGAGCGCAACAAGCCCGAGGCCATCGCCGCCATGCAGAAGGCCGTTTCCGGCAAGGCGCGGATGCGGGTGCTGCCCCTGAAGACCAAGTACCCCCAGGGCGGCGAGCGCAGCCTGATCCAGGCGATCGCCGGGGTGGACTTCCCCATCTCCAAGCTGCCCGCGGACGTGGGCTGCGTGGTGGACAACGTGGGCACCCTCTACGCCATCCAGCGGGCCGTAGTCTACAACGAGCCGCTGTACAGGCAGGTGTTCACCCTGACCGGCGAGGCCGCGGCGAAGCCCGGCAACTGGATCGTGCGCGACGGCGCCAGCTTCGCCGAGCTGCTGCAGACCGCCGGCGGCCTGAAGGACGGCGTGCTGCTGAAAAAGGCGCTGGTGGGCGGCCCGATGATGGGCATCGCCCTTTCCAGCCTGGATGTGCCCATCCAGAAGCAGAACAACGGCCTGACCCTGCTGGCCGAGGACGCCAACGAGATCGCCGAGGCCCAGATGACCGCCTGCCTGCACTGCGGGCGCTGCACTACGGTCTGTCCCGTGGGCCTGCTGCCCCAGCTGATGGCCGACGCCGCCATCGACCACGACTACCAGCGCTACGACGAAAAGCTGTACGGCCTGGAGTGCATCCAGTGCGGCAGCTGCACCTACATCTGCCCGGCCAAGCGGCCCCTGATGCAGATCTTCAAGCAGACCAAGGCGGAAATCATGGCGCAAAAGCGCGCGCAGGCCGCGCAGGCGGGAGGTAAAAAATGAATACGATGATGAATCTATCCTCCAGCCCCCACGTAAGGGACCGGTGGACCACCGCGTATATCATGCGGGTGGTGCTGCTGGCGCTGCTGCCGGCCACCGTGGTGGGCGTGGTCCACTTCGGCATTCACGCGCTGCTGGTGGTGCTGCTGAGCGTGTTCACCGCCGTGCTGTGCGAGCTGGTGTTTGACAAGCTGTGCCACAAGCCGGACACCTGGAAGGACGGCAGCGCCGCCGTGACCGGCCTGCTGCTGGCCCTGTCCCTGTCGCCGTCGGTGCCGCTGCACCTGCCGGTGCTGGGCAGCATGTTCGCGATACTGATCTGCAAGTGCTGCTTCGGCGGCCTGGGCAAAAACTTCATCAACCCCGCCCTGGCCGGCCGCTGCTTCCTGCTGATCTCCTTCAGCAGCGCAATGTCCACCTTCTCCCCCGACGCCCTCTCCACCGCCACCCCGGTGGCGCTGCTGATGAACGGCGACCCGGTGAGCGTCACCAGGATGTTCCTGGGCCTGACCAACGGCGTCATCGGCAGCTCCGCGGTGGCGCTGCTGGCGGGCGGCCTGGCGCTGTGGGCCTTCGGGTTCATCCACGGCCAGATCTGCTTCTCCGTGCTGATCATGTTCACGCTGACGATCGGGCTGTTCGGCGGCCAGGGCTTCAACCTGCCCTACCTGCTGGCCCACATCAGCGGCGGCGGCGTGATCATGGCGGCCTTCTTCATGGCCACCGACTACGTCACATCCCCCGTCACCCGGCTGGGCCAGGCCATCTACGGCTGCCTGATCGGCCTGCTGGGCGGCATCTTCCGCCTGTACGGCGGCACTGCCGATTCCTTCAGCTACTGCGTCATCACCGGCAACCTGTTCACCCCGATGATCGACCACTACATCGTGTCCAGGCCCTACGCCTTCACGAAGTATTCCATCATCCGGCAGGCGCGGGCCTCCGGCATTCCGCTGTACAAGCGCATCCCCCGTCCCGCCCTGGTGCTGACGGTGATCGCCGCCATCGCGGGCCTGGCCCTCAGCGGCGTCTACGGCATGACCAAGGACATCATCGCCGACCAGCAGCGGGCGGCCCAGGCGGCCAGCTACCTGGTGGTCTGCCCCGATGCCGACCACTTTGAAACCGATGAGAAGCTGGACAAGGCCATCGCCGACATGAACGGCGGGACCTACGGCTCCGGCTTCGGCCGCGTGACCATCAACGAGGCCTTCACCGCCGTCGACGCGGACGGAAATGTGACCGGCCACGCCATCAGCGTCACCACCGCCGACGGCTACCACGGCAACGTCACCCTGGCGGTGGGCATCGACGACAGCGGCTCGCTGAACGGCATCTCCTTCACCGAGCTGAACGAGACCGCGGGCCTGGGCATGCGGGTGGACGAGGACGAATTCAAGGGCCAGTTCGCCGGCAAGGCTGTGGAGAAGTTCACGCTGAACAAGGCCGGCGGCTCCACGACCGACGAGGAGATCGACAGCGTCTCCGGCGCGTCCACCACCTCCGGCGCGGTGGTCAACGCCGTCAACGCCGCCCTCGACTTCTACAAGAACACGGTGAAGGGGGGAGCCTGAGCATGAAGAACAAGTACATTGAGCGCCTGTACAACGGCGTCATCAAGGAAAACCCCACGCTGATCCTGATGCTGGGCATGTGCCCCACGCTGGCGGTTTCCACCCGGGCCATGAACGGCATCGGCATGGGCCTGTCCACCACGGCGGTGCTGATCCTGTCCAACCTGGTGATCTCGCTGCTGCGCAAGGCCATACCCGACCAGGTGCGCCTGCCCAGCTACATCGTGATCGTGGCCTCGCTGGTGACGGTCACCGAGCTGCTGATCCAGGCCTACCTGCCCTCGCTGTACGCCGCGCTGGGCATCTACATCCCGCTGATCGTGGTCAACTGCATCATCCTCGGCCGCGCCGAGGCCTACGCCAACAAGCACACCCCTCTGCTTTCCGTGATGGACGGCCTGGGCATGGGCATCGGCTTCACGCTGGCGCTGACGCTGGCGGGCCTGCTGCGTGAGCTCCTGGGCAACGGCTCCGCCTTCGGCGTTCGGATCCTGCCCGAGAGCATCCAGCCCATCGGCATCTTCATCCAGCCTCCGGGAGCGTTCCTGGTCATCGCCTTCATCATCGCGGTGATGAACGCCATCGGCATCAAGACCCGCCAGCGCAAGCTGGTGGAGAGCGGCTGCGACGGCATGTGCGCCAAGTGCTCCGCCGCTTGTGAAAAATCCGGGGAGGTGAGCGCCAAGTGAACGGCAACCTGATCATGATCATCATCTCCGGCGCGCTGATCAACAACGTGGTGCTGAACCAGTTCCTGGGCATCTGCTCGTTCCTGGGCGTGTCCAAGCAGATGAAGGCCTCCGCCAGCCTGGGCGGCGCGGTGATCTTCGTCATCACCATCGCCTCGGCGGTGGCCAGCCTGCTGTACGACTACGTGCTGGCGCCCCTGGGCCTGGATTATATGAAGACCATCGTGTTCATACTGGTCATCGCGGCCCTGGTGCAGATCGTGGAGATGTTCCTGAAGAAGAAGTCCCCGGCCATGTACCAGGCGCTGGGCATCTACCTGCCCCTGATCACCACCAACTGCGCGGTGCTGGGCGTGGCCCTGACCAACGTGCAGGACGGCTACAACTTCACCGAGTGCGTCTTTTCCGGCTTCGGCACGGCCGTGGGCTATACCATCGCCATCGTGCTGCTGGCCAGCATCCGCAGCCGCATCCGCGAGGAGGATATTCCCGCCCCGCTGCGCGGCGCGCCCATCGTACTGATTTCCGCGGCGTTGATGTCCATTGCTTTCATGGGCTTCTCCGGCCTGTCGTTCTGACGGAAGGGGGATAGACATGACAACCATCATCATTACAACGCTTGTCATCGCTGCCATCGGCCTGGTGGTCGGCGTAGGCCTCGTGTTCACCGGGGATAAGTTCAAGGTGGAAGTGGACGAACGGGAGAGCGCCGTGCGGGAATGCCTGCCCGGCAACAACTGTGGCGTCTGCGGCTTCGCGGGCTGCGACGCGCTGGCGGCGGCCATCGCCAAGGGCGAAGCGCCGGTGAACGCCTGCCCCGTGGGCGGCGCGCCGGTGGCCCGGAAGGTGGGCGAGATCATGGGCCAGAGCGCCGAGGCGGCCGAACGCAAGGTGGCCTTCGTGCGCTGCAAGGGCAGCTGCGACGTGACCCACAACCAGGGCCACTACATCGGCATACAGGATTGTCGCAGCGCCGTGCTGGCCGGCCTGAATATCACCGAATGCGGCTACGGCTGCCTGGGCCTGGGGTCCTGCGCCACGGTCTGCCCCCAGGACGCGATCCAGGTGGTGGACGGCGTGGCCATGGTCAACCGCAAGCGCTGCATCGGCTGCGGCTTGTGCGTAAAAGCCTGTCCCAGGGGGCTGATCGAGCTGGTACCCGCCTCCAAGCGGGTCATCGTACAGTGCTCCAACCACGACAGGGGTCCCCTGGTCAAGAAGGCCTGCACCGCGGGCTGCATCGGCTGCATGCTGTGCACCAAGCAGTGCGAGTTTGACGCCATCCACGTCACCGGCAACCTGGCGCAGGTCAACTACGACAACTGCACCCAGTGCGGCAAGTGCGCCCAGAAGTGCCCCGTCAAGGTCATCACCCTGCCTCCGGCCAACTGACGCCGGACGGACGATAAGGAAGGGATGATAGATATATGGAAAAAAAGACGATCGCCATGCTGGTGGTATCGGCCGTGATCCTGATTCTGGGGGTCATATTCGCCTGCGGCATCGGCCGGGGCGGCGAGGTGACCTACCAGCAGCCCGGCCCCTATACCGCCGAAAGCAGCAACGACTTCAGCAACGTCCAGGTGGCCATGACCATACAGGGGGATGAGATCCTCGACGCCGCGATCACCTCGTCCGGCGACAGCGACCTGCTGACCGACGACCTTCGCGCCGAGTGGGCCCAATCCATCGTGGACAACCAGTCCTACGAGAACGACGTGATCTCCTCCGCGACGCTGAAGTACTCCGCCGCCTCCGTCAAGGAAGCCTCCGCGGACATCTTCACCCAGGCCGGCCTGCCCACCCCCGAGCCGGCGGCCACGCCTGAGCCGGAACCGGAGAGCGAGCCCGAGCCTGAAGCGCCCGCCGATGAGGCGGTCACGCTGGCCGACGGCAACTTCCACGTGGAAAAGACCACCGATTTCAGCACCATCGACGTGGGCATCACCGTCGATGGCGGCAAGGTCACCGACGCCAGCGTCACCTCCGCCGCCCTCGAGGGCCAGGTGGACATGCTCACCGACGACATCCGCAACGGCTGGGCCTCCCAGATCGTGGAGAAGCAGGCCGTGGACGCCGTCTCCGGCGTCACCGTTTCCTCCGACGCCGTCCAGGAGGCCGTCAGCCAGCTGATGGTCCAGGTCAACGGCGGCGAAGCCGCGGAGCTGACCGACGGCACCTATCACATACAGAAGACCACCGATTTCAGCACCATCGACGTAGAGATAACCGTCGAGGGCGGCAAGGTTGCCGCCGCGAACATCACCTCCGAGGGCGCTAACGACCTGCTCACCGACGACAACCGCGCCGCCTGGGCCGAGCAGATCATCGAAGGCCAGGCCGTGGACGCCGTCTCCGGCGTCACCATCTCCTCCAGCGCCGTGCAGGAGGCCGTCGCCGAGCTGATGGGCCAGGCCACCGGCGGCAGCGAAGCCGCCGCGGATGACGGCAGGATCGCCGAGCTTGAGGCCGCGCTGGCCGAGGCCGAGGCCCGCGCCGAAGCCGCCGAAGCCAAAGCCGCTGAAACCGAGGCGAAGGTGGCCGAGCTTGAGGCCGCTGCCGCCGCAGCCGTGGCCGCGACCGTGGCTCCCGTGACCGAGGCCGCAGAAGCGCCTGCCGCTTCCGAGCCCGCTGACATCTCCCGCTTCACCCGCCCCAGGCCCGAAGCCGCGACCGTGGCTCCCGTGACCGAAGCCGAGGAAGCGCCCGCCGCGTCTGAGAATGCCGACATCTCCCGCTTCACCCGCCCCAGGCCCGAAGCCGCGACCGTGGCTCCCGTGACTGAGGCCGAGGAAGCGCCCGCCTCGACCGAGAATGCCGACATCTCCCGCTTCACCCGCCCCAGGCCCGAAGCCGCGACCGTGGCTCCCGTGACCGAGGCCGAGGAAGCGCCCGCCGCAACCGAGAATGCCGACATCTCCCGCTTCACCCGCCCCAGGCCCGGCACCGTTGCCGAGGACGAGGTCGGTGCGCCCGAGGATGAACTGACCGAAGAGGAACGCCTGAAGGCCATACTGCCCGGCATCGTCACCACGATGGGCGACAACCGGGAAAACAGCTATGTGGTGGACTACCTGGAGCAGGACCCCTACCTGGTGAACATCTACGAGGGCTACGGCTTCGCCAAGGATTACGGCAGCGCCCGCGGCCACGAGTACACGCTGGAGGACGTGGCCAAGACCCAGCGGCCCCATCCGAAGGCCAACTGCATCACCTGCAAGACCCCGGACCTGCACAAGATGATCGAGGAACAGGGCGTGGCCGTGTACTCGATGCCCTTTGACGAGGTCTTCCCCCAGATGACCAACAACGTCAGCTGCTACACCTGCCACGGCGACGACATGGGCAATGGCGGCGCATTGAAGGTCACCCACCAGTACGTGAACGAGGCCCTGGGCGAAAACGTGTCCACGATCAACCCCGCCACGCTGTCCTGCGGCCAGTGCCACATCGAATACTACTTCACCCCCGCCGACAGCGAAACCATGATGCCCTACCACAGCGTGGAGGAGATGACCCCCGAGGCCATCCTGGCCTACTACGACGACATGGGCTTCGCCGACTGGACCCAGGAGAGCACCGGCACCGCCATGCTGAAGGCCCAGCACCCCGAGATGGAGACCTTCCTGCAGGGCAGGCACGCCGCCTTCCTGAGCTGCGCCGACTGCCACATGCCCACCGAGACCACCGACGCGGGCGTGGCCTTCCGCAGCCACATGCTGGTCAGCCCGCTGGAGAACGAGGCGCTGCTGGCCAGCTGCGCCCAGTGCCACGGCGACACCGACATGACGGCCTTCGTGAAGGACATCCAGCAGAAGGTCACCGCCCGGGAGACCGAGGTGGGCAACCGGCTGTCTGCCATGAAGGACGCCCTGGCCGCCGCGGTGGCCTCGGGCGCCTGGAGCGAGGACGACCTGAACGCCGTCCGCAAGCTGCACCGGGAGGCCCAGTGGTTCTTCGACTTCTGCTACGTGGAAAACTCCGAGGGCGCTCACAACAGCGAGCTGTCGATGCACTGCCTGGACACCGCCGACGCGAAGATCGACGAGGCCATGGCGCTGCTGGAAAAAGCCACCACCTGATTTGACAAACAACCCTGTAGGGGCGGCGCAACGCCGCCCCTACATTCGGCTTTGCGACAGGGGCATTACCGATGATTCCCCCCTTTTTATCCCGGGAGGCAATGAAAGCACCTATGACCGAAAACAACACGGGCTTTCAGGACTATCTGAAAAAGGAAATCGAAAACAGCAAGGGAATCGGCGTCCCGGTCAGGGCCGGGTTCCCGCGCCGTTTTTTGATCCGGCGGACGGCCTGCAAAAATCTCCACCCCAACCCGGAGGATGAATTCTGCTCGCCGGCAGTCGGCCCCAACACAGAAATCATTTCCAAATACTGCCAGGATTTCAAGCGATTCGGAACCCACTCCTCCGTCGAATATGTCAGCGAACCGCTGATCGTGGAGAAGATGCGACCCGGCGGGTATATGATTCTGAACGGCCATCATCGCTGGGCCGCGGCCGTCAAGACCCGGCAGCGCTCCCTGCCGATCCAGATCGTCGATTTGCCCATGGAGGAAGACATCCGAAGGATGCTCCAGTCGTCCCGAAGCGACCGGCGCGTAACCCTGGACCTGGACGAGGTGGTGTTTCGCACCGAGGATGACGGCCCCGTGGAAAGGCTTCCCTTTTTCCTGCGCCTGCGCTACAAGCAGCGCCTTCGCCTCGGCATTCCGGCGTTGTTCCGCTATTTCAACAAACACGGCTATGACATATGGGTCTACTCCGCGAACTACTATTCATTCAGGCATATCCGCGCGCTGTTCATGCTGTATAACACCCGCGTAACCGGCATCGTCACCGGCACCGGCAGAAAAGGACGCCAGATTCACGAACAGCTGAAGGAGCGCGTGTCGGAGCACTATCCAACGACCCTCCACATCGACGCCCGCGGGATTTTGAAGGTGGACAGCCGCAACAGGGCTTATCAGGAATATCCCCTGAAGGAAAGCGGCGCCCAGTGGTCCCGCGAGATCATGGACCTGTTCGACGCGCTGGACAGGCGCGAATAAAACCGCCCCCGCGTCCGCGCCTTCACCCCCCGACCGACGACACACAATGACAGCCATGCTCAAGAAAATCTGGAAATTCATCTCCTCGATGCGCTTTGCCATCGTCCTGCTGCTGGTGCTGGCCCTGGCCTGCGCCGCCAGCAGCCTGATCACCCAGAACCAGACCTACGCCTGGTACAGCCAGCGCTATTCCGAGCGCACCGCCGCCCTCATCATGGCACTGCGCCTGGACGACGCCTTCCACAGCCCCTGGTTCATCGCCATCACCGCGATTCTGTGCCTGAACCTGCTGCTGTGCAACCTGCTGCGCCTGCCCCAGCTGATCCGCCGCACGAAGGCCGAGACCGATCCGCAGAATGCGCTGAGGCTGCCCGGCGACGTGTCGGCCCAGGGCGTCAGCGACGCCGAAGGGGTGTTTCAGCGCCTGCGCATGCCCAAACCCACCCCCTGCAGGACGGAGGATGGCCGGGACGCGCTGTTTGCCGCCCGCCATCCCGTGGGGTTGTGGGGCGCGTGGGTGTGCCACCTGGGAATCCTGCTGCTGATCCTGGGCTTCGGTCTGGGGCAGATGACCCAGCGGCAGTACACGGTTTACGGCGTCCCCGGCCAGATCAGGCGCGTCGGCGACACCGAGTGCTTCCTGACCATCGACGATTTCAGGGTCGAAAAGCGGGAGGACGGCTCCGTGGCCCAGTACACCACCGACATCACCGTCGAGGACGCCGCATCCGCCGGGAGCAAGGGCGGCAGCGCCTCTATCAGCGTCAACCACCCGGCCACCCTCTGCGGCATGAAGTTCTACCAGAACGCCACCGGCTGGGCTGCCCAGGTGGACGTCTACAAGGACGGCGCGCCCATCCAGCAGGAGGTGGTCTGCGCCGGTGATTACCTGTCCGTCAAGGACAAGGAGGGCCTGGTGGTGCTGCTGAACGCCTTCTACCCCGATTACGTGATGACCCCCGGCGTCGGCCCCTCCACCGCCTCCGACCAGCTGAACAACCCGGCCTACCTGTACTCGGTGTACTACCAGGGTCAGATCGTCGGCATGAACGCGCTGATGGCCGGCGAGGAGGTCACCATCGACGCATACACCGTCACCTTCTCCAACCCCCAGAGCTACACGCTGATCCAGGTCAAGGTGGACCGCTTCACTCCCCTGGCCCTCGTTGGCGGCCTGGTGACCCTGTTGGGCCTGCTGCTGGCCCTGTACATCCAGCCCGCCCGGC
The DNA here is from genome assembly GCA_017512905.1 of Clostridia bacterium. Taxonomy (GTDB): domain Bacteria; phylum Bacillota; class Clostridia; order Christensenellales; family Aristaeellaceae; genus UBA2862. Next base: position 1,911 of record JAFWEL010000163.1, on the reverse strand, counting down.
TGTGGGCCATCCGCCAGGAGGACGGCCTGTGGACGCTGTACGGCCAGAGTCGCAAGGGCGGCGCGCTGTTCCGGGAACGATTCAACGAGGCGATTGAGCAAAGGAGTGCTTCCCATGCTTCAGATTGAAAACACACTGTTCACCATCGTCATGCTGGCCTACTTCGCCGCGATGATACTGTACTTCGCGTTCATCGCCGTGAAGAAGGACGCCGTCGCCCGGGTGGCCGTGGGGCTGCAAATCGCGGGCTTTGTATTGCACACGGCAGCCCTGGTGTGCCGGGGCATCGGCGCGGGGCGGCTGCCGCTGACCAACCAGTATGAGTTCGCCACCTCCTTCGCCTGGGGGCTTTGCCTGGTCAGCCTGATCTTCGTGATCCGCTTCAAATTCCCGGTGCTGGGGGCCTTCGCCGCGCCGGTGATCTTCCTGATCATCGGCTACGCCGCGATGCAGAGCAAGGACGTCAAGGAGCTGATGCCCGCCCTGCGCAGCAACTGGCTGGGCTTCCACGTCTCCACCGCCATCATCGCCTACGGGGCCTTCGGCGTGTCCTTCGTGCTGTCCATCATCTTCCTGCTGCGGGACCGGATGAAGGCCAGCGGCTTCCTGGACCAGCACATCCCGGACAGGGAGAAGCTGGACATGATCAGCTACCGCAGCGTGTCCCTGGGGCTGCTGTTCCTCACCTTCACCATCATCACCGGCGCCATCTGGGCCGAACGGGCCTGGGGCAGCTATTGGTCCTGGGACCCGAAGGAGACCTGGTCGCTAGTGACCTGGATCGTCTACGCCATCTACCTGCACCTGCGCCTGCGCAAGGGCTGGCGGGGCCGCTCCGCCGCCATCTTCTGCGTGGTCGGCTTCATCTGCGTGCTGTTCACCTACCTGGGCGTGAACACCTGGCTGCCGGGGGTGCACAGCTACGCGTAGGGTGTAGGCAATACGCATAACAGAAAGATCCTTCGCTCCGCTCAGGATGACACATTCTCACGTCGTTGTCATCCTGGGCGAAGCGAAGGATCTTTTCCTGTAGTGTTCTGCCGTAAATAATCGCGATCCTGGTTCATGTAACGGCGGCGCAAGTGCCGCCCCAGAGGACTAACCTCGCGTCGCCGCTACACCTTTTACCTCGTCGCTGCGCTCATCAGCCACCCTTTGATATCCGAAACCCCGCGGAACTTCTCAAACCCTTCCCCGTTGCGCACCACCAGGGTCGGGGCCTGCTTGACGCCGTACTTGGCCGTCAGCTCCCGGGCATCCGCCGCGTTCACCGCCGCGTATTTCACGCCCGCCTTGTCCAGCAGGGCCATCGCCGCCTTGCAGTTGGGGCAGGTGGGGGATTTGAACAGGATCGCCTCCGCGCCATCCAGCGCCTCGTGGAGGTCCTCGGCGGACACCTGGCCGATGGGCGAGACCTTCGTCTGGGGGGCGTTGACCGCGCGCTCCGCCCGCTTCTCGGCCTCCGCGGCCTTGACCTCTTCGCTCTCCGGCTTCATCAGCACCTGGGCCGGCTCGCAGCAGCCCCGCTCCATCGTCGCCTCGATGGCCGCGTCCATGTTGGAAAACGCGGGGCGCGGGCCGTTGTGGGTCAGCTTCGACTTGCCGATGTCGTACAGCTTCCGGTCCCGGAACTCCTGGGCCTTGCCGTCGTTCCAGTTCTGCACCGGGCGATAGTAGCCCGTGATGCGGCTATAGACCTCCGTCTTCTGGCCGCAGACCGGGCAGGCGTACTGCTCGCCGCTGAGGTAGCCGTGGTCCTTGCAGACCGAGTAGGTCGGGCTCAGCGTGTAATAGGGCAGCTTGTAGTTCTCCGCGATCTTCCGCACCAGCGTCGCCGCCGCCTTCCAGTCCGGCAGCTTTTCCCCCAGGAAGGCGTGGAACACCGTGCCGGAGGTGTACAGCGTCTGCAGA
>JAFWEL010000064.1 GCA_017512905.1 Clostridia bacterium | reverse complement strand
GGCTCCCTGCCGCAAAAAAGGCCCCGCCCGCGGCGTACACGCCGCCGCGTACGATTAAAGATCGGGGCGCTACCGCCCCCGATACCCCCGGTAAGTTAGCCAAAGGGGAGTTCGTCATCAGCTCGATAAATCAGAATTTATTGATCCCTCCCGGCTCTCAAAGACCGGCTTCTCGGCCTCTCACCGACCGCACCGACGTCCCTTCGTCGTCACAGCCGGGAATTGCCGGGGCCGAAAGGCCGCGCTTTGGGAGCCCGGTATCCCCAATCGGAAATGAGGACCGGGAAATGGAAGATGATGAACCATCTTGGATTCCCATCCCCCACTCCCGATTCCCCGTTTCAATCAATGGTGGAACAGCCGGATGCCGGTGAACGCCATGGCGATGCCGTACTCATTGCACTTTTCGATCACCAGGTCGTCGCGAATGGAGCCGCCGGGCTGGGCGATGCAGGTCACGCCGCTGCGCTTGGCCCGCTCGATGTTGTCGCTGAAGGGGAAGAAGGCGTCGCTGCCCAGGGCCACGTCGGTGACAGTGTCCAGATAAGCCCGCTTTTCCTCCCGGGTCAGGGGCTCGGGACGGGTGGTGAACAGGCGCTGCCAGCGGCTGTCGTCCAGCACGTCCTGCCAGTCCTCGGAGATGTACACGTCGATGGCGTTGTCCCGGTCGGGGCGGCCGATGTCCTCGCGGAAGGGAAGGTTCAAAACCTTCTCATGCTGGCGCAGGTGCCAGTTGTCAGCCTTGCCGCCGGCCAGGCGCGTGCAGTGGATGCGGCTCTGCTGGCCCGCGCCCACGCCGATGGCCTGGCCGTCCTTGACGTAGCAGACGGAATTGGACTGGGTGTACTTCAGTGTGATCAGCGCGATCAGCAGGTCCCGCTTCTGGGCGTCGGTGAGCGCCTTGTTGGCGGTGACCACGTTGGCGATCATGTCGTTGTTGATCTCCAGCGCCTGGCGGCCTTGCTCGAAGGTGATGCCGAACACCTGCTTGCGCTCGATCTCCTCAGGCACATAGGCAGGGTCGATTTTGATGATGTTGTAGCCGCCCTTGCGCTTTTCCCGAAGGATGGCCAGCGCCTCGTCGGTATAGCCGGGGGCGATGACGCCGTCGGAGACCTCGTGGCGGATCAGCATGGCGGTGGGGACATCGCAGATTTCAGACAGGGCGATGAAGTCGCCGAAGGAGGACATGCGGTCCGCGCCGCGGGCACGGGCATAGGCGCAGGCCAGCGGAGACAGCTCCATGTCGTCGGGCACGAAGTAGATCTTTTTCAGCACGTCCGTCAGGGGATTGCCGATGGCCGCACCCGCGGGACTGACGTGCTTGAAGGAGGCTGCGGCAGGCATGCCGGTGGCCTTTTTCAGCTCCGTCACCAGCTGCCAGCTGTTCAGCGCGTCCAGGAAATTGATGTAGCCGGGGCGGCCGTTGACGACCTCCAGGGGCAGCTCGCCCCCCTCCATGAATATCCTCGAGGGCTTCTGGTTGGGGTTGCAGCCGTATTTCAGTTGAATCTCATGCGCCATGGTCTAATCCCTCCGTCAAGCGTTGCGGTTGATGATCTTCTGCTCCATATTGCCGGTCGCCAGGTCCCGGACGCACACCCACAGGGACACGCGGTTGTCGGCGTTCAGTCCGTTCCACAGCCCCTCGGCGACGGCGTTCACGTCGCCATCGTCGATGGCCACGGTCTCCGGGTCGCCGGTGAAGGCCGGGATCGGGTTGCCGTCGGAAAGGTAGGTGTGCAGGAAATAGCCCTTCCCCGCCTCGACGCCTTCATACTCCCAGAACACCCGGTGGCAGCAGCTGCCTTCGGCGTCGCCGGCGCGCAGGATGCCCATGTCCAGGCTGAAAGCGCCGCCTTCAAAGGTGGCCATGGCGCTGACCCGGGGGGTGAAGTTGGGAGCGTCCGGCTCGAAGGTGCGGTCCCGCAGGGCAGCGGCGAAGGTGGAGCCGCTGTCCACGTGGTGGTAAATATCGTCGGTCTGGTCGCCGTTGGTGATGATGACGTGATTGTCGATCACCCGCACGGGCCAGTAGATGATCAGGCTGGGGTCCACCATCTTAGAGGGGTCGAACGCCTCGGTGCGGATGCCCGCGTTCTCCTTCACGAACACGCGGTTGCGGCTGTTTACGCTGCGCCCCATGATGAAGTAGGCCATCACGGCCCGCCGGCCGTCGGCGCTCTTGCCGACGATGATGCCCCGTCCGGGATAGGTCGTCGCGCCGACGGCCTCGTATGCTGCATTAATCATGTCGTTATCCTCCTGTTATATCGGCAAATTCTGATTTATCGAGCTCAGCTCGATAAATCAGAATTAATCTTCCTCGCCACTTCCTCCGTCGCCCTCGGGAGCAGAATCCACTCGGCCTGCTCCATCACGCGGCGCTGGAGGGTTTCGGGGGTGTCGTCGGGCTGGATATCCACGGCCTTCTGGGCGATGATGCGCCCGCCGTCGGGGATCTCGTTGACGTAGTGGACCGTCGCGCCGGTGACCTTCACGCCGTAGTCCAGCGCCGCCTGATGGACCCGCAGGCCGTAGAAGCCCTCGCCACAGAAGGACGGGATCAGCGACGGATGGATGTTGATGATGCGCTCCGGGTAGCGGGCCACGAAGTCAGAGGACAGTATCGCCATGAAGCCGGCGAGGACGATCATGTCGATCCGGTTCTCGCTGAGGATGTCCAGCAGCCGCGCCTCAAAATCAGCCCTCGGCGCGCCCTTCTCCCGCAGGCACAGCGCCACGGGTATGCCGGCCTTCCGTGCCCGTTCGATTGCAAAGGCATCCGCATTGTTGGACACCACCAGCGCCAGCTCGCCGTGGGGCAGCTCGCCCCGGTCACGGGCGTCGATCAGCGCCTGGAGGTTCGTGCCCCCGCCGGAGACCAGCACAGCGATGCGCGTCTTCATATCAGAGTCACCCTTTCCTCACCGGGCACGATCTCGCCGATGACCCGGGCGTCCTCGCCGCAGTCCTTCAGCACGCGCACGGCCTCGTCAGCCTCGGCGGCGGACACGGTCAGTACCATGCCGATGCCCATGTTAAAGGTGTTGTACATGTCCCGCAGCGGGATGCGCCCGGCGCTGGCGATGCGCTCGAACAGCGGGATCGGGCCGATGCTGTTCACGTCGATGCAGGCCGTGACGCCCTGGGGCAGGCTGCGGGGAATGTTCTCATAAAAGCCGCCGCCGGTGATGTGGGAGACGGCCTTGACCGTCACCGACTCCGCCAGCTTCAGTACGGGCTTGACGTAGATGCGGGTGGGCTCCAGCAGCGCCTCGCCCAGGGTGCGGCCCAGGTCGTCGCAGTAGAAGTCCAGGCCGCCGTTTTCCACGTCAAACACCTTGCGCACCAGCGAAAAGCCGTTGGAATGTACACCGGAGGAGGGCAGGCCGATCATCACGTCCCCCACCGCCACGGCGGAGGCATCGAACAGCTTGTCCCGGTCCACCACGCCCACGGAGAAGCCCGCCAGGTCGTATTCGTTCTCGGGATAAAATCCGGGCATTTCGGCGGTCTCGCCGCCCACCAGCGCACAGCCCGCCTGGACGCAGCCCTCGGCCACGCCGGACACGATCTCGGCGATCTTTTCCGGCACGTTCCTGCCGCAGGCGATGTAATCCAGGAACGTCAGGGGCTTCGCGCCGCAGCAGACGATGTCGTTGACGCACATGGCCACGCAGTCGATGCCCACGGTGTCGTGCTTGTCCATCAGGAAGGCCAGCTTCAGCTTGGTGCCCACGCCGTCGGTACCGCTGACCAGCACCGGGCGGGTCATGCCGGTCACGTCCAGCTCGAACAGGCCGCCGAAGCCGCCAATGCCCGACACCACGCCGGGGATGTTCGTGCGGGCGATGTGCTTCTTCATCAGCTCCACGGCCCTGTAGCCCGCGGTGATGTCCACGCCGGCCGCGGCGTAGCTGTCGGACTTAGATACGTTATTTATCATTCCCGATTCCTCATTCCTCTAACTCTATTCAAGGACGCAATTCCTTCGACTCCGCTTCGCTCTTTTCCGGATGTCATGACCTTTGATGCGCAGTTGTCATCCTGAGCGGAGCGAAGAACCCGCTATTCCTCTACGCCTCTTTCAAAGCGCGTTTTATCCGGCTTTTTCGGCGGAGTGCAAGGGTACTGGCCATCGAAGCAGGCGGTGCAGAAGCCGGTGGTATTCTCGGCCAGCTTGTGGGCGTTCTCGCAGGACAGGTATCCCAGGGAGTCCACGCCGATGATCTGGCGGACCTCCTCGATGGTCCGGTTCCAGGCCACCAGGTTCTTCTGGCTGTCCACGTCGGTGCCATAGTAGCAGGGATACAGGAAGGGCGGGGCGCTGGAGCGCATGTGCACCTCTGTGGCGCCGGCGTCCCGCAGCAGACGGACGATGCGGGCGCAGGTGGTGCCCCGGACGATGCTGTCGTCCACCAGCACCACGCGCTTGCCCTTGACAGTGGCGGAGACGGGGTTCAGCTTGATGCGCACCTTGTTCTCCCGGTCCGACTGGGTGGGCTGGATGAAGGTGCGGCCGATGTACTTGTTCTTGATAAAGCCGATGCCGTAGGGAATGCCGGAGGTCTTGGCGTAGCCGATGGCGGCGTCGAGGCCGCTGTCCGGCACGCCGATGACCACGTCCGCGTTCACCGGGTGCTCCAGGGCCAGGAAGCTGCCCGCCCGCTGGCGGGCCATGTGGACGCTGGAGCCGTCCACCACGGAATCGGGACGGGCAAAGTAGATGTATTCAAACACGCAGATCGACTTTTTGCACTTGCCCACATGGCTCTCGTCGCTGCGCATGCCCTTCTTGTCCACGATGACCACCTCGCCGGGTTCAACGTCCCGCAGGAAGGTGGCGCCCACGGCATCCAGCGCGCAGGTTTCAGAGGCGAAGATGACGCTGCCGTCGGGCCGGGTGCCGATGCACAGCGGATGGAAGCCATGGGGATCGCGGGCAGCAATCAGCTTGGTGGAGGACATCACCACGAAGGAATACGCGCCGTCCAGCCGGTCCATGGCCTTGCATACGGCGGCCTCGATGGAGCCGCACTTCAGTCGCTCGCGGATGATGACATGGGCGATGACCTCGGAATCGCTGGTCATGTGGAAGATCGAGCCGGCCATCTCCAGCTCCTCCCGCAGCTCGCCGGCATTGGTCAGCGAGCCGTTGTGGGCCAGCGCCATCAGGCCCTTGCAGTGGTTCACCACGATGGGCTGGGCGTTCTGCACCGGGTTGATGCCCGCGGTGCCGTAGCGCACATGGCCCACGGCCATGTTGCCCCGCCCCAGATAGTTCAATACATCGGGGGTGAACACGTCCTGCACCAGGCCGGCGTCCTTGTGGGTGCGCATCCGGCCCTTTTCATTGATGGTGATGCCGGCGCTCTCCTGCCCGCGATGCTGCAGTGAGAACAACGCGTAGTAGCAGTCCGAGGCCAGTTCCGCCTGGTTTTTGTTGTAGATGCCGAATACGCCGCATTCCTCGTGAATATGATTCATAGGGTCTCCTTTTTCAGAACGTTCCTTTTAGCTTCGGCTTCGCCTGCGCTCAGGATGACATCTGGACACCGCTGTGGCATCCTGAGTGCAGCAGAAGAACTTTAATTCCTGGTTTTGAATGCTTGCCTTACTTTCCCATCAGCCGTCGCATGACCTCGTTGTAGGCGTCCTCGACGCCGCCCAGGTCCCTGCGGAAGCGGTCCTTGTCCAGCTTTTCGCCGGTGTGCACGTCCCAGAAGCGGCAGGTGTCCGGGCTGATCTCGTCGGCCAGCACGATGGTGCCGTCGGGCAGGCGGCCGAACTCCAGCTTGAAGTCCACCAGCGTAATGTCCAGCTTCAGGAAGTAGGCCTTCAGCACCTCGTTGACCTTGAAGGCGTATCTTTCGATGGTGTCGATCTCCTCCGCCGTCGCCAGCTTCAGCGCCAGGGCGTGGTAGCGGTTCAGCAGCGGGTCGCCCAGTTCGTCATTTTTATAGGAAAATTCGATGGTGGGGGCGTCGAACACGATGCCCTCCTTCACGCCGTAGTGCTTGGCAAAGCTGCCCGCGGAGACATTGCGGATGATGACCTCCAGCGGCACGATGGACACCTTTTTCACCAGGGTATCCCGGTCGCTCAGCTCCTTGACGAAGTGGGTGGGCACGCCTTGCTTTTCCAGCATCTGCATCAGCATGTTGCTCATGCGGTTGTTGATGACGCCCTTGCCGGTGATGGTGCCCTTTTTCAGGCCGTTAAAGGCCGTGGCGTCGTCCTTGTAGGACACGATGTACAGGTTTTCGTCCCCCGTCGCGTAGACCTTCTTGGCCTTGCCCTCGTAGAGCTGTTGCAGCTTTTCCATGGTGGTATTCCTCCAAATCATGTATTAAGGGTTAAAATTCGGAGCGCCGAAACCTCATTTGAGATTTCGGCTCTCCGAATTACAGACAACTGTATTCCGCACAGATGGCCGCGTCCTTCTCGGCGACCTTCGCGGATTGGGCCGCGCGGTATTTGGCGAAGCGTTCGGCCAAGGCTTCATCGGACAGGGCGATGATCTGCGCCGCCAGCAGGGCCGCGTTGGTCGCGCCGTCGATGGCCACGGTGGCCACCGGCATGCCCGAGGGCATCTGCACGGTGCTCAGCAGCGCGTCCAGGCCGTCCAGGGTCGAGGACTTCATTGGCACGCCGATCACCGGCAGGATCGTGTTGGCCGCCATGGCCCCCGCCAGGTGGGCCGCCTTGCCCGCCGCCGCGATGATCACGCCGTAGCCGTCGTCCTTCGCGCCCCGGGCAAAGGCCGCCGCCGCGTCGGGCGTGCGGTGCGCCGACAGCACGCGCACACAAAAGGGAATCTCTAGGGCCTTCAGAGCGTCCATCGCACCCTGCATCGCCTTCAGGTCGCTGTCGCTGCCCATGATAATGGCCACCTTGTTCATGCTGTTCATCTCCCCGCCCCGTCCGAAGGCATCTTTGCCCGTAACGCAGGCATTTTCAATGTCACAAGTATAAACCGGGCGAGCGGACAAAGTCAATAACAGACCCGAATATTTAACCAATCAATTTTTCCGAATGTTCGGGTTTTTATTGTTATCTACACGAAAAACTTAATATTCTGCAAATGCTGACGTCCAAAATACGAACTATTATATTTAACAAAATAATATGCAGGCTCTTTCGCAAGGCATGAAAACAGGGATATTATTTTCGTCAGATTGAACATTTGACAGCTTTGAAATATGCTATTTTTGGAATCTCAATTAAAGCCTCACTCGCCTGCAGAATTTATAAATATACATCATAAATGCATATTAACACCCCTGACACAGATATCAAGGGTTAATTTCAATAAAACATGTACAATATACGCAATGAAAACTTAAAGCAGCCGAACAGCTGTAACCGCTCGGCTGCTTTCGTCAATCCCTACAGCAAATGCGCGCATATCCTGTCAAAGGAGAGCCAGGCCCTGTCACCCACGTTGAACACCTTCTTGCTGATGGGGCAGTTGTCGGTGATCTTCACCAGCGTATCCCCCACCCGCACGTGGTAATTCTGGTAGGAGCCCATGAAGCAGCTCAGCTCCACCCTGCAGGGCAATGTTCCCTCGTCGCCGATGACGATGGCCTCGGGGCGCAGCACGATCTCGCCCTCGTCCCCCACCTTCACGGCCTTGTCGGTCACCACGGTCACGTCCACGCCGTCGATGCTCACGTCGGCCTCGCCGCTGCGGACCGCGGAGACGCGCCCCTTCAGGAAGTTGCACTCGCCGATGAAGTCGGCCACAAATTCGCTGTTGGGGTGATAGTAGATTTCCGTCGGCGAGCCCATCTGGGCCACCACGCCCTTCTTCATCAGGATGATGTTGTCGGAGATGGCCATGGCCTCGGACTGGTCGTGGGTGACGTAGATGGCGGTGATGCCCAGCGCCTGCTGGATGCGGCGGATCTCGGTGCGCATCTGCACGCGCAGCTTGGCGTCCAGGTTGGACAGGGGCTCGTCGAACAGCAGCACCCCCGGCTCCACCACCAGGGCGCGAGCCAGGGCCACGCGCTGCTGCTGGCCGCCGGAGAGCTGGTTGGTCATGCGCTGCTCCATGCCGGAGAGCTCCACCAGCTTCAATATCTCCGTCACCCGCTGCTGTATCTCCCCCTTGGGCGTCTTGCGCAGCCGCAGGCCGTAGGCCACGTTGTCAAACACGTTGTAGTGGGGAAACAGGGCGTAGCTCTGGAACACCATCGCTGTGTCCCGCTTGTTGGGGGTCAGGGCGTTGATGGGCTCGCAGCCCAGGTAGATCTCACCCTCGTCCGGCGATTCAAAGCCGGCGATCATGCGCAGCGTGGTGGTCTTGCCGCAGCCGGAAGGGCCCAGCAGCGTGACAAAGGTGCCCGGCTCGATGGTCAGGTCCACGTCGTGCACGGCGTAAAAATCCTTGCCGGTCTTGGGGTCCTTGTAGATCTTGGAGATATGGTCCAGCCGGACGCCCTTGGGCTGTTTGGCGCGCATAGCGGACATGATCATTCAGCCTCCTTTATCTTTCTGCTGGTGCCGAAGTGCTTGATGAAGAAATTCATCAGCAGCACCGCGCCATAGGTGATCAGGATCAGTATGGTGGCAAAGGCGCAGGCTATGCTGTAGGCGCCCTTTTCGGCAAATTCGTTGATCTGCACGGTGATCAGCAGGTAGCTGGGCGTCACCAGCAGTATGATGGCGGAGATGGCCGTGATGGACCGGACAAAGGCGGTCACCAGGCCGGAGAGGAAGGAGTCCTTGATCAGCGGCAGCGTGACCGAGGTGAACACCTTCAGGCTGTCCGCGCCCATGTCATAAGCCGATTCCTCGATGGATTTGTCGATCTGCCGCAGGGCCGAGATGCCCGAACGGGTGCCGGTGGGCAGCGAGCGCACCACGAACACGATGATCAGGATCAGCCCCGTGCCGTAGAGGCCGCTGAGGATGCCGGTGTGGAACAGGCCGTTGGCGAAGCCGCGGATGTAGCCCACGCCCAGCACCGTGCCCGGCACGGCCATGGCCAGTATGGAGACCGCCTCGATGAAGCCCTTGGACTTGAAGTTGCGCTTGACCACGAGGTACGATATGATCATGGACAGCAGCGCCGTGATGGGCGACGCGATCAGCGACAGCACAAAGGAATCCCGGAAGGCCTTCAGGCCGCGATAGCGGGTGAACACCTGCTGGAACCACTTGAAGGTCAGCGGCGTGAACTTGTAGCCCCAGGTGGGGAACAGCGCGCCGATGGGCACACAGATGTACATCATGATCACGAACACGGCCGCCAGCGCGCACAGGGCCGTCAGCGGGATCGTGACCGATTTGTCCTCGATCAGCATCCTGGCCCGGCTGGCCTTGCCCGTCAGGGTGGCGGCGGTCTTGCGCTCGAGATAGTATTTCTGCACCGCGAACATCGCCAGCGTGATGCACAGCAGCACCACGGCCATCGCCGCCGCGCCCTGCTTGTCCATCGCGCCGGTGATCTGCAGATAGATGGTGGTGGCCAGCGTGTCATAGCTGCCGCCGATGATCATCGGGTTCGCGAAGTCGGCGATGGATTCGATGAACGTCACCAGGAAGGCGTTGCCCAGGCCGGGCAGCAGCAGCGGCAGCGTCACCGTGGTGAACACCTTCCATCGGGAAGCGCCCATGTCCCGGGCCGCCTCCTCCATGGAGGGGTCGATGTTCTTCAAAAGGCCCTTCATCATCATGTAGCACACCGGGAAGAACGTCAGCGTCTGCACGATGACGATACCCCAGTAGCCGTAGATGTTGTTGTCGTAGATGCCCAGCACGAAGCGGGTGATCAGGCCCGCCTTGCCGAAGAGCATGATCATCGACAGGGACAGCACGAAGGGCGGCGACACCACGGGCAGCATAGAAACCACCTTGAACAGACCGCCCACGACCTTGCGCATGCGCACATAGACCTCCACATAGGCAAACAGCAGGCCGATCAGCGTGGACAGTATGCCCACCACAAAGCCCACCTTCAGCGTGTTGGTGATCGCGTGGCGGAAGGTGTGCATCTGAAAGATGCGCTTAAACGTCTCCAGGGAGAGGCCGTTGGCGCCGTACAGGCTGTCCACCAACAGGATTGCCAGTGGGTAGAGTATGAACAGCGTTAAAAACGCGATCAGCAGCACGATGGTGGTCATCATAATCGGGTCCGCCATCAGCTTTTTGCGGTCAAGCGCCGCGCCCTGGCTGCTCGCCATCCGCCATCGCCCCCTTTCTTTAATTCGTTGGTTCAATAAACACCCCGTCCCGATGGGGGCGGGGTGTTGGTCGGGATTCGGTTATTCCGTCTGGAAGCGGCCGTCGGCGGCATCGCCCAGGGCGTTCATGACTTCCTCGACATAGGTCGCGGTGTTGGCCGCGGCGTCGGCGAAGTTATAGCCGTCCCATACCAGGCTGGGATCGAGGCCAAAATCGATGGCGGCCTGGGGCTGGGTGGCGTTGTCCAGCACCAGGAACTGGTAGGAGCCGTTCTCGGCGGCCAGGTTCACGCACTCGGGGGACAGGGCGTACTCCATGAACAGCTTCGCGGCGTTGGGATGCTTCGCGCCCTTGAAGATGGCCACCGGCCCGATTTCGCAGGTGGTGCCGTCCTGGGGGATGATCAGCTGGATGTTCTCATAGCCGTTGTCCACGATCTGGGTCACGCCGTCATGCAGGAAGCCGATGCCGATGACGCACTCGCCGGTGCCCACGTTCTTGGAGGGGCCGGAGCCGGACTTGGTGTACACCTGGATGTTCTTGTCCAGGTCCACCAGGTACTTGATGCCCTCGTCGTGGCCCTTCATCTGGAGCATGGTGTTCACGACCAGCTTGGCGGTGCCGGCGGTGTTGTAGTTGGACAGCCAGATCAGGCCCTTGTAATCCTCCTTCAGCAGGTCGTCCCAGGTCTGGGGCGCTTCCAGGCCCATGCGGTCCAGCTCGTCCTTGTTCACCATGAAGCCCAGGATGCCGGTGTAGATGCCGTACCAGTAGCCGTTGGGATCCTTGTACATGTCCTTGGTCAGGTGGGCGGCGTTGGCGGGCACGTAGCTGTTGTCCAGCAGGCCCTTGGCCGCGGCGTCGTCATAGGGATTGTTGGTGCCGCCGAACCAGACGTCGGCGGAGGGATTGCCGTTCTCCTCCTCGATCTTGGTGGGCACCTCGCCGGTGGAAAGGCGCTGGTACTGGGTCTTGATGCCATACAGCTGTTCAAAGTGCTGGGTGGCGGCGGCGAGGTAGTCCTCCTCGCAGGAGCCGTAGACCACCAGCTCGCCCTCCTCCTGGGCCGCGGCGATCAGGTCGGCGTCGATTTCCTCCGCCATCGCGGAGCAGCAAGCCAGCAGCATCAGGGCCGCCAGCAACAGCGCGAGCAATTTCTTCATACCAAATACCTCCATTTCAATTCGGTTTCTTCAACCGTTTCCAATTATACCCCACATCCTTAATATTGTCAATATTTAATTAACATTGGAATCATCCTGTAAACCCAGCATATATCGCAGCACAGCCTTGGCCGCGCCGTCGTGGTCGCAGTCCTCGGTCACGGCGTCGGCCACCTGTCGCACGGCCTCCACGGCGTTGCCCATCGCCACGGAAAAGCCCGCGGCGCGTATCAGCTCGATGTCGTTGTTGCCGTCCCCCACCGCCATCGACTGCTCCACGGGTATGCCCAGGTGGGCGCACAGCGCCCTGAGGCCGTCGTCCTTGCCGGCTCCCTTCGGGGAGAATTCGTAGCCGATGCCCATGCAGCCGGTGACGCACAGGTCCACCGCGCCCAGCGCTTCGTCGAACCTGGCCTTCTCGGCCTCCGAGGCAAAATACAGGTTGAGCTTGGTCAGGGGCTTGCCGCTGGCGCGCCAGAGGGCGCGAATATCCGGCGTAAATACGGAGCCCGCCTCAAAGGCCGCTTCGAACCCGCCCATGTGGTAGTGGTCCATGTGGAGGTTGGCACCCAGCTGTAGATAAGACTGGTTGCCGAAAAAGCACTGGATCATCACGTCCCGGGGCGCGGCCAGGTCGAACAGCCGCTCCACGGTGTCGCTGTCGATCGTCGCTTGCCGCAGAATCCGGTTTGCTCGCACGTCGTACAGGCAGCCGCCGCTCTCGTTGATGGCGTAGCGAATGCCGGGCACCCGCGCCAGGTGGTCCCACAGCTCGGACAGGCAGCGCCCGGTGCACAGCGCGATCACCTTCCCCGCGGCGTCCACCCGGTTCAGCGCGTCCCGGGTGAAAGGTGTGATTTCATGAGCTGAGTTTAACAGTGTGCCGTCCATGTCCAGGGCCGCAAGTTCATACATCCTGCCGGTCATGCTTCTGTCCCCCTGCGTGTGATGGGACCATTATCGCAGATTGAGCGGGGTTTTGCAAGTGAAATTCCCCTTTTGGCGCGATGTTGGCGAAAACGATTATTGCAGCTGATATGGATCAGGAAACGGGAACATCGGGACAAAATGCTGCTCCCTCCATGGGTGACAGCTTTTTTTCACTGTCTCCAGTGGAGGGAGCATATCAAATTGTCATCAGTAGAGCTTGCTTTGGGGACGATTCCGATTCATACGCTTTTGTGTCAGCGCCTGACATTAAAGGCGTCAAAACCGGGATACACGGCGTTCGCGCCGAGGCTCTCCTCGATGCGCAGAAGCTGGTTGTACTTGGCCACGCGCTCGGAGCGGGAAGGCGCGCCGGTCTTGATCTGCCGGGTGTTCAGCGCCACGGCCAGGTCGGCGATGGTGGTGTCCTCGGTCTCGCCGGAGCGGTGGGAGGTCACGGCGGTGTAACCGGCCTTGTGGGCCATCTTGATGGCCTCCAGCGTCTCGGACACGGAGCCGATCTGGTTCAGCTTGATGAGGATGGAATTGCCGCAGCCCAGCTTGATGCCCTTGGCGAGGCGCTCGGTGTTGGTGACGAACAGGTCGTCGCCCACCAGCTGTACCTTGTGGCCCAGCTTCGCGGTCATGCGCTGCCAGCCCTCCCAGTCCTCCTCGTCCAGGCCGTCCTCGATGGAGATGATGGGATACTTGTCCACCAGGCTCTCCCAGTGGGCGATCAGCTCGTCGGAGGTGAAGTCCCTGCCGGACTTGGGCTGATGGTAGAAGCCCACGCCCTTTTCGCTCTTCCACTCGCTGGAGGCGGCGTCCATGGCCAGCACAAAATCCTTGCCGGGCTCGTAGCCGGCGGTGCGGATGGCCTTCAGGATCAGTTCGATGGCGTCCTCGTCCCCGCCCAGGCTGTTGGGGGCGAAGCCGCCCTCGTCGCCCACGGCGGTGACGTCCTTCATGTCCTTGATGAGCTTCTTCAGGGTCTGGAACACCTCGGCGCACCAGCGCAGGCCCTCCTTGAAGGTGGGCGCTCCGGCGGGCATGATCATGAACTCCTGGGTGTCCACGGAGCTGTCGGCATGGGCGCCGCCGTTCAGTATGTTCATCATCGGCACCGGCAGGTTGTTGCCCTGCACGCCGCCCAGGAACTGGTGAAGCGTCACGCCCAGGCCCTCGGAAGCCGCCTTCGCCGCGGCGATGGACACGGCCAGTATGGCGTTCGCGCCCAGGTTGCTCTTGTCCTTCGTGCCGTCAGCCTTCAGCATCGCGCCGTCCACGGCGTAGGTGTCCCGGGCGTCGATACCCTGGAGCACATCGTTGATGACGGTGTTGACGTTGTTGACTGCCTTCTGCACGCCCTTGCCGCCGAAGCGGGACTTGTCGCCGTCCCGCAGCTCCAGCGCCTCAAATTCGCCGGTGGACGCGCCGGAGGGGGCCGCGCCGCGCCCGACGATGCCGCTTGAAAGCGTGACCTCCGCCTCAACGGTGGGATTGCCGCGGGAATCGACGATCTCCCGGCCGATGACCTTGGTGATGGCAAAACTGTTCATATACAGGACACATCCTTTCTGTGAAATAATACCCTCCTCAGTCTAAAATAACATCAATCAAGCGCTGCCTTTCCGCCGAAGGCACCCGGGTCCTGCGAACAACCCGGATGCCCTGACAGCAGGCATTCCCGGATGAGAACGCCCTTTGGAGGTGGAAGTAGTATGCAATCTTCCAATAGAATTATACCATAGCGTGATTAGTTATTTCAAACTAATTCTATGTTAAGCATGAAAACAGGGACCCTGTGCGCTCAGAGTCCCTGCCGTTTGTTTGGATTTCGTCAGGCAGCGGGCTGCTCGCCAGCCATTTCCGCCAGGTTCTCGTCGCAGAACAGACCGATCACGTTCTCGGTCATCGCCTGGTCCGCATCCACCGGAAAGCCGGCGGCCAGCCAATAGGCGTAGGGGCCGGTGGCGTATTCGGTCAGGGCGTCCACGTCGCTGCCGTAGCGGAACTCCAGGTGATAGGTGCTCGCCGGGGTATCAGGCATCATGAAGAAATATTTGAACTCGCCCGCGTCCGCGTCGGCGGTCTCATACAGCCAGCCGTTCATCATGCCACCCAGGGAGAGGGGGCTGACGTAGGCATATTCGTGGGAGAACACAGTCTCGCCCGCCAGCGTACCGCTGATGGTCGTGCCGTCGAAAGTGATCTGGTCCACGCCATTGATGAACAGGCAGTCGAACTGCATCCCATTGGAGCCGTCGCCGTAGGCGTCGATGGCCTCCTGGCCGTAGATCGTGCCGTTGCAGGCATCCTTCAGGGCCTGTGCCACCTCCGGGGCCGCCTCGTCGCCCACCACGGCGGCGCAGTGGTCCAGCCAGATCTGATCCCAGGCGGGATCGGTGATGATCGGGAACAGCGCCACATAGGTGCCCTTCACGTCCTCCAGCAGCTGTGCCGCGGCGGCCGTGTCGTCAGCTTCATCACCTTCACCGTCCGTCACACAATCCACCAGTTCAAACTGGGTCGGCTGGTCGAAGGGCGCGCCGTTGGCCTGGGCCACCTGCTCGTTGTAGAAGCCCGCGCCGACGATGTCGCCGATGCCGTCGGCGTTCGCGCCTGCATTGACGGTCACGTTTTTCACGGCACAGTTCGTGAACACGGTCACCGGCATGCCGTACTGTTCGTCGGGATAGCCGCCGGCGTAGCCGGTGACGCCGCCGATCCAGAAGCAGTTGTCGCCCGCGGTGATGGTCACGTTCTGGGCGGTGCAGTCGGTGAACTGCTCCGCCGCGAAGCCGCAGCCGGACACGCCACCCAGGCCGTAGCAGTCATTGCCCGCGGTGACGCTGCCGGTGGCGGTGCAGCCCACGACGCTGGTCATCTCCAGGCCACCGCCCACGATGCCTGCGTTGGCGGTGCCGTCCGGGATCACGACGTCCGCCTGGGCGGTGCAGTTCTCGATCATGGAGCCCATGCCCGCGCTGACGATGCCGCCGTACATACCTTCGGCACTCATCTCGCCCGCGTGAGCGGTGACCTTGCCGTTCACCAGGTTCACGCCGGAAACGGTGGAGCAATAAGCGTAGCCCACCACGTCGGAACCCATCATCTGGGCGTCCACGGTAGCATTCTCCAGGGTGAAGTTGCCGATTTTGGCATTGGCAACGCAGCCAAACAGGCCCTGCGCCCACGCCTCAGGCTGGTTGATGACCAGATTGGAGATGGTGTGACCCTGGCCGTCGAAGCTGCCGGTGAAGGCGGTCTCGGCGGCGGGGATCTCCTGCTCTTCGGCGCTCTCGCCGGAGGGGGCGTAGGCGCCGATGGGCGTCCATTCCGCGCCCGCCAGGTCGATGTCGGCGGTCAGCACATAGCTGCCGGAAAGGTTGTCGTTGATCGCGGCCAGCTGCTCGGCGGTGCTGATTTCGATGACACCGGCGGGCTCCGCCAGCGCCATAGCACCGATCAGCATTACAAGTACCAGCATCAGGCATGATATCTTTTTCATTTTAATGTCCTCCATTTCGTCAGGCCAGCGCCTTCGCCAGCGCTTCCAGCGCGGCCTTGGCTTCGTCGTCGGGCGCCTCGTTGCAGATCACGCTCTCGCAGGCCAGGGTCACGCCATTGGCCTGGGCGTCGGCTTCCCAGTCGCGCATCCACTGGCCGTCACCCCAGCCGTAGGAGCCGAACAGCGCCACCTTCTTGCCTGCCAGATTGCCCTTCACGTCGTCCCACATGGGCTGGAAGATGGTCTCTTCCAATACCTCGTCGCCCATGGCCGGGCAGCCGAAGGCGATGGCGTCATAGTCCGCGACCTTCGCCGCGCCGAAGGCCTCCGCTTCGATCTTGTCCGCGCCCAGGGCGTTCACGATCACGTCCGCCATGGCCTCGGTGTTGCCGGAACCGCTGTAAAACACGACTGCTACCTTGCTCATTGTCCATTCTCTCCTTTTTGATTTATGCCATTCTGGCCACTACCGCCATGCGGGGCAGCGTCAGAAAGACGCAAACAGCCTCTGACGGGCTGCATTGCACTTTTTCAAGCCGCACTCCAAATGATTAGTCATAACTAATTCAATGTTATATTACACTAACTCCGTTGAACTGTCAATAGGTTTCCACGAATTTCACAATCACAGATAATCAGACAGGCTGGAATGACAGATGTCGTCAGAGCGATTTGCCAATCCCGGATATCCTCATAAAAGCAGCGTCAATAAGCGCTGTCATCATCAGGGGCAATGAATGCAACGCCGCAACTGCCGCGGCTGAAGTCATGAGATGTATGGACATTGCCATTTCACTGTGATATAAAGATTATATAGATGCTCCTGGCCAGATTTGCGGACGTGTAAAACTGATCCCGGTCCCGGTTTTCCGTGAACTGACGAATCTTGTCATTGGTTGTTTGATTCATGCAGCATATGGTTCCCTCTGCCTTATTTCCCCGTCATGGATTCAAACCACAGGCGCTGCTGTTCAATACTCCGTTCTGAAACCGCGTTCATCCTCCAGGGGGATTTCCTTCCCATCCATCGTTTCAATCTCTACGTATCGCCCCGCACGGATGGCCTGGATCACGCGATTGATATCTTCAGTTTTTCCCTGAATTTCCATGGTCACAGAGCCATCCCATTCGTTTCTCACCCATCCCGTACACCCGTAAAGGGACGCGGCATGGCGGGCGCGGTATCGAAAGCCCACGCCCTGGACACGGCCTGTGAAGCTGATATGGCGACGAATCATGATCTCACTCATTTTGTCCTCTGCTGTTGTCGTCCTCAGCAGCGCTTTCATTAATCATTTTCATCTTCTCTTCTCGGTGCAACCGCTTAATATGCCACTCACGGCTGAGTGCGTCGTGACGGTTCTCATATTCTTCCGAATAAACCAGCACGACAGGACGGCGGGATCGTGTATACTTCGCGCCATGCCCGCTGTTGTGGGCCGTGACGCGTTTTTCGAGGTCTGTTGTCCAACCACAATATAGCGTATCGTCAGCGCAACGCAGTATGTAAACGTAGTTCATAGTTCACAGCAAGCAGTACATCTCATGCCATTTTTCCCCACCCCAGGTTGATCCCGATTCTCCATAATCCGCAAAGCCCATGCGCTTATACATCTTCACCAGTTTTCCGTGGCAGGTCAGCATAGCCATACGACGCCCCTTATTCTGCTCCCTTCGGCAACAGCTATACACCAACTCCCGTCCAAGCCCCTGCCCGCGATACTCCGGTAGAACATCAAGTCCCAGAATCATCAGGACATTACCTTCCGGATTGTGCAGTGACGCGTCCGTGAAAAACTCATCCCTGAACCGCATTTCATCCGTCGCTATTCCGTTAATAAAACCGGCGATCTTCCCGTTTTCCCGGTCAACGGCGACAAGGAATGTATCAGACGCCGCCGCGATTCTCTCCTTCATACGCTGCAGGGAGCAGGCTTCGTTGGGTGGGAAGCAGACTGCTTCTATGTCGGCCGCTTCATCAGCCTCTTCCTGACGAATGGATCTGAATTCAAAGCGCTGGTACAGGTCCTTGTCTACGATGCCAAGATCGTCAAGGATCTTCCGCGCTTTCTCGCGTCCCGCCTCTGTCAGATAGGCATATTTCCCTCTGCCATGCCTGGTGCGTATATCATTGATCAGGCCCTCGGCATCCAGGCGATCGATCGCATCATAGTCGTAGTTTTTCCATGCCATTTCATTGAAAGGGGCATGATATCTCTCGCTGTCATTGAACCTGGTCAGGTAAAGCAGAGCCAGCGTCAGGTTTTCTATCGCTTCATTCCGATTCATCTACCTTATCTCCCTTTTCTCGTCCAGTATCTCGGCATCCGTATTTGTCTCAATGAAGCCGCTGATCTCGTCCATCAGTCTGTCCGCTATTGCGTTGAAGGGAACGATAGCCGCCACCCCGATCACAATGATTTGATGGGTGTCCTGTGCGTCGATCTCCGCCACGGAGGCATGAAATCGATTCTGGAGCCTGGCAATCAGGCTCTTAACGACCATCCGCTTCTCTTTCAGGCTGTGCACCCATGGTGCATGAAGGCGGAATGTCATTGCCGCGATTTGCATAGCGTCTCCTGTCTCATTCAATTATTACCTCCGGTCATGCTTGC
Source organism: Clostridia bacterium (assembly GCA_017512905.1). Taxonomy (GTDB): domain Bacteria; phylum Bacillota; class Clostridia; order Christensenellales; family Aristaeellaceae; genus UBA2862. The sequence continues at coordinate 3,144 of JAFWEL010000064.1, read as the reverse complement.
TTTCCTTCATTTTACCATAACCGCTCCGGGCTGTCCAGAAATAAAGCGCTGGTTTTACAGCCGGCCACTCCGTCTGCGCCCTATTCAGGCAGATGCCCCTCTGAACTCATCATAGTTGTCCGTTTCTCCCGGTCTGCAATATACAGCGAATCCAATGTACTGGCAGGATTCCTTAAACTCCTCCGGAATGACCTTATACTACTCTATGGGTAAACAGCGAAAGCTGCGGAGTGGTTTGGAAACACACCCTGTAGAACTGGATTGTGTATTTGTTTTGCAGTTCAATTGTACCACTTCCCGCCGGGATTTGTATCTGTCTTTTGCGCCATGATTTCTTCCTCATACAGAAACTCAAGCTATTTTTCCATTGACTAAACCATGCCAAGTGCGTATAATTAATATGTTACAGATTTTACCATCTCAGGGGGCATTTTGAAATGTCTGGTACGATCGCGCGGTTTTCTAAGGAGCATCCCGAATTCCCCATCGTGGAATTCCTCGATCATTCCGCCTTTGACGAGCTCATCTCCATCGACCTTGAGCATGACACCTATAAATTCATATTCAACGTGGAGCAGAAATACTGGTCGCCCTCGATGGAGGGCACCTACAGCACATTTTACGGCTATGTGGGCACCCGCATGGTGCACCCGGAGGACCAGCAGCTTTACCTGGATATGATGAACCCCGATACCCTGCCCATCCACCTTGAATCGTCCGAGGGCATACTCGACTTCGAGTTCCGCGTCCACAACGTCTCAGGGGGCTGGCACTGGTGCGAGCAGTACGTCATCAGCGGCGACCGCCACGGTGTGCCGGACGGTCTGGCCTACTGCTATATTTTCGATGTCCAGAGCCGTAAGGACCGGGAGGAGGGCAAGTCCCGGGTCTCCTACAAGAGCGACGTTCACTATGACGCGCTGACCGGCCTGCCCCGGGAAAAGGACTTCTACACTCAGGCCGAGTTGATGCTGGCTGACACCGCCACCAACTGGCTGCTGGTGGCCATCGACCTGCAGCACTTCAAGCTGTTCAACGAATGGTACGGCCGCAGCCTCGGCGACCACGTGCTCGCCGACATCGGGCAGGCGCTGGTCAGGACCGCGGAGGCGCATCACGGCGTCTCCGGCTACATCGGCGGCGACGATTTCGCGCTGCTGGTGCCGGCGGAAAATTTCAGCGTCCAGGATCTGTATAAGAGCCTGCACGCCATCATCAACGAGCACGGCGTCTCCATCGGCTTCCTGCCGGCGCTGGGGGCCTGCTATTCCAACGGGAGCACCTCCATCTACACGCTCCACGACGAGGCCTCGCTGGCCTGCCAGGAGGCCAAGAAGGATTACCGGACCCGGGTGATCTTCTATTCCTCCACCCTCGTGCAGCAGACCGCCGAGGACTACAAGACCCTCTCCGCCTTCAAGGACGCCCTCGCCAACGGAGAGATCACCTTCTTCCTGCAGCCCCAGTGCCGGGCCGTCAACGGCCAGATCGTGGGCGCGGAGGCGCTGGCCCGGTGGATCAAGCCCGACGGCAGTATGATCCCGCCCTTCAGGTTCGTGCCCACGCTGGAGCGCTACGGCTTCATCCCCGACCTGGACCGCTTCATCTGGGAGGCCGTGTGCCAGTGGAGCCGCCAGTCGCTGGACAAAGGCAACCCGCTGATCCCCGTATCCGTGAACATCAGCCCGGTGGACATCTTCACCATGGACGTCCCCGAATATTTCTCCGGCCTGATCGAAAAATACCGTCTGCCCAAGTCCGCCATCAAGGTGGAGATCACCGAATCCGCCTACGGAGAGGATTCGGACAAGGTGCGCGCCACCGTGCAGACCTTCCGCGACCTGGGCTTCATGGTGCTGATGGACGACTTCGGCAGCGGCTTTTCCTCGCTGAACATGCTGCGGGAGCTGAACGTGGATATGATCAAGCTGGACGCCTATTTCCTGCGCATGGACGAGGCCACCGAGAAGAAGGGCATGCACATCCTGGAATCGGTGGTGAACATGGCCAAGACGATGTCGATGCCGATCATCGTCGAGGGCGTGGAGACCACGGAGCAGTGCGCCTACCTGATGAGCCTGGGCTGCCGCTATATCCAGGGCTATTACTTCTACAAGCCCATGGCCAGGGAGGCCTTTGAGGCCCTCATCGCCGACCCGAAGAACGTGGACCCCCAGGGCTTTACCTTCAAGTTCAACGAGGAGTTCCACATCCGGGAGTTCCTGAACGACGACGTCTACTCCGATTCCATGCTCAACCAGATCATCGGCCCGGCGGCGATCTACGCCTGGCACGGGGATGACGTAGACATCATACGCTTCAACCAGCAGTTTTACCAGGCCGTCAACGTCCCCGACTTCACCGAACGGCTGCTCCAGATCCAGCGCTTCATGCCGAAGCAGGAGGTGGGGCTGTTGCACGAGGTGCTGCAAAGGGCCTATGACGACCGCCTGAACGGCGCCAGCGCCGTGCTGTCCTTCAACAAGATCGACGGCACCCGGGTGCGCTTCCTGATCCACTTCTACTTCCTGAACGCCGACGGCGATACACGGCGCTTCTACGGCTCCGCCCGGGACATCACCGACATCGCCTACCTCCAGCAGCAAATGCAGCTGCTCTCCCGCTTCGTGTCGAAGACGGTGCTGTTCCTCATCGCCCGAGAGGACAATTATATATTTGAAGTGGTGGCCCACGGCCTCGAATCGGCGATGGGCCTGAACCGCAGGGACATGGAGAATGAGCTGAACAGCGGCCGCTTCTACCGGCGGCTGATCCCGAAAAACGAGAGCGTACTCTGGAAGATTGCCCTGAAGTGCGTCGAAACCCAACAGAGCACCACCCGGGAATTCAGGATGGCCGGCGCAAACGGACAGGAGCTGCACCTGGTGGTAGACGCCGACTACGTGGACGACCCGTTGAGCGATGTCAAGTGCATCCTGTCGATGCGCAGGGAAAACGGGTTTTAGAGCGTAATCGTTCCATCGTAGGCAAATTCTGATTTGTCGGGCTGACGCCCGTTTGAAGGGGGACAGGTCCCCCTTCAATACATCCTCCTCAGATTTGCCTGAAATCGCAGGCGATTTCCGGGCGGCAAATCTGCAAGGAAGCCTTTTTTGCTCTGGTCGACAGGCTCCCTGCCGCCCT
>JAFWEL010000063.1 GCA_017512905.1 Clostridia bacterium | reverse complement strand
TCATTTTCGTCGCGGGAACGTTCCCTTCGTTCTGGCTGCAACATTCCGTGCGCGGCTTTTCCTGTTCCCTGTTGACTGTTCCCTGTTCCCTTTGTACTACCCTCTGCTTTTCCACCAACAGCTCGATAAATCAGAATTTACAAAGGAGTATCCCATGTCATCCACCTCCCACAGCATGACCACCGGCAGCATACCCCGGCACCTGCTGCGCTACGCGATCCCGGCGATACTGGGCGATCTGTTCCAGGTGACCTACAATACCGTGGACTCTGTGATCGTAGGCAAGTACGCCGGGGCGGGCGCGCTGGCGGCGGTGGGCGTGGCCAGCCCGCTGATGAGCGTGGCGATGTTCTTCATCATCGGCATGGGCATCGGCGCGTCGGTGCTGATGAGCGAGTTTTACGGCGCGGGCGACACGGGGAAGCTGCGCCGGCAGTTTGCCACCACGCTGACCATGGGCGCAGCCTTCAGCGCCGTGATCGCGCTGGCGCTGTTTGCCCTGACCGGGCCGCTGCTGCGGCTGTGCCGGACGCCGGAGGCGATCCTCCCGGACACCGCCCGTTACCTGCGCGTCGTGGCCCTGGGCATGGTGGTCACGTCGATGTACAACATACTGGCCGCGGCCTCACGCTCCATCGGCGACACCTTCACCCCGCTGGTCTGCCTGGTGGCGGGGTCGCTGGTGAACGTGGGGCTGGATCTGCTGTTCGTGGCTCGCTTCGCCTGGGGCGTGGCGGGAGCCGCCTGGGCCACGGTCCTCTCCCAGGCGCTGGCGGCGCTGCTGTGCGCGGCGCTGCTGCGGCGCAACGAGCCGGTGCTGTTCGCCTCCCGGGAGGATTTTACCCCGGACCGGGACCTGTTCATGCGCACCCTGCGCTTCAGCGCCCCCAGCGCCATGCAGCAGGCGGGCATCTACGTGGGCAAGCTGCTGGTACAGTCGGCGGTGAACCCCCTGGGCGTCAGCGCCATCGCCGCCTTTAACGCCGTCAACCGCATCGACGACTACGCCCTGATCCCCGAGCGGGACATCGCCAACGGGGAGACCGTGCTGGTGGCCCAGAACCACGGGGCGAACCGGCCGGACCGGATGCGCCGGGGCTTCTTCACCGCCATGGCCTTCGAGGTCACCTACGGGCTGATCGTCTCCGCGGCGGTGTTCACGCTGGCCGCGCCGCTGATGCGCCTGTTCGTCGATCCCGGCGAGGCGGAGGTCATCCGCCTGGGAACGCGCTACCTGCGGCTGATGGGCCTGTTCTACATACTCCCCGGCATCACCAACGGCCTGCAGGGCTACATGCGCGCCCTGGGCAAGATGAAGCTGACCATGGTGGTCACCTACGGCCAGATGTTCACCCGGGCCGCCTGCACCTGGCTGCTGATCGGCCGGATGGGCCTGGACGCCGTGCCCGTCGCCTGCGCCGCGGGCTGGGTGATGATGACGGTGTGGGAGGTTGGACTGATGCTCAAATGGAGGAAGCCATGACCGACATCCATTTCATGCGCGAGGCCCTCGCCGAGGCGCGCCTGGCCGCGGAGGCGGGCGAGCTGCCGGTGGGCTGCGTGATCGCCCGGGGCGATGAGATCATCGCCCGGGCCCACAACGCGTGCGAGGCCCTGCACGACGCCACCGCCCACGCCGAGCTGCTGGCGATCCGTATGGCCAGCGCCGCGTCGGGTGACTGGCGGCTGAACCGCTGCACCCTCTACGTCACGCTGGAGCCCTGTCCCATGTGCGCCGGGGCCATCGTACAGGCCCGGGTGGGCCGCCTGGTGTACGGCGCGGCGGACCCGGGCCAGGGCTGCGCCGGCAGCCTGTACCGCGTCTGCGAGGACCCCGCCTTCCCCCACTTTTGCCCCAGCGAAGGGGGCCTGCTGGCGGAGGAATGCTCGGCGCTGCTGAAGGATTTCTTTGAAAGGGCCCGGCGGCAGGGCTGAGTCCGTGCCGTAAACAATTTGTAAACCGCCGCCAATTTAAGACGGCGGCGTATTGTGTTGAAAAAGCAAATGCCCTATAATAGAATAAGTAGGTAAACCCCATCATTCACAAGGAGGCAGGCCGTGGACCGCGCCTGATACCACCATGAAGCAAAAGCGAAACACCGCGAGCCAGACGATTCGCGCATGCGACGTTTTTATCAGCTACCGCAGGGACGGCGGCGACATGACGGCGATGTACTTCTACCAGGCCCTGAAGGAGCGCGGCTACAACGTGTTCTACGACCTGGAGGTACTGCGCGCGGGCAAATTCAACGAGGCGCTGCTCAGCTCGATCGAATCCTGCAAGGACTTCGTGCTGATCCTCTCCCCCGGCGCGCTGGACCGCTGCAACGACGAAAACGACTGGGTGCGCAAGGAGATCGCCGAGGCCCTGAGGACGAAAAAGAACATCATACCGGTGATGCTCAAGGGCTTCACCTTTCCCGACCAGCTGCCCGATGAGATCGACGACGTGCGCTATCGCAACGGCCTGACCTGCACCACCGAGTATTTCGAGGAGAGCATCAATCGCCTGTGCCAGCGCTACCTGAATTCCCTGCCCATCCCGCAAAAGCGCATCCCGAAGCCCTCGGCCGCGGGCATCGTCATCGCGGCCATCGCCGTACTCGCCCTGGGGGTGGGCGGCTTCCTGGGCATGCGGGGCATCAGGAAGCCCTCGGCCAAAATTCCCGAGCCCACCGCGCAGATCACACAGGCCCCCACTGAAGCGCCGACGGCAGAGCCCACGGCGGAACCGACAGCGGAGCCCACGGCAGAACCCACGGCGGAGCCCACCAACCAGCCGGTCAGGCAAAGCAGCTTCCCCGTGCTCACCGAGGCCATCGACGCCATTGACGGGAACCAGGACTCCGCCGACGAGAGCGAACGGTCGGTCCGTGAAAACTCCCCGGTGCTGAACCATCCCACCCTCCGGCGCAGGGATGTGGCCTCCGTCACCTTCCTCCCCTCCCTGGACGGCGCGCCCACGGACGCCTGGGACGTTTCCCGGGAGGGCGACGGCCGGGTGCTGGCCTGGACGACGCCCAACGGCGAGCTGTTCGACCTGTTCATCGCCGGCGACGGCGGCGTGAAGATCGTGGACGCCGAGGGCGTCCCCTCCGCCCTCTTTGCGGACTATGCCAACGTCACCGCCATACGCTTCAACGGCTGCGTGGACCTCTCCACGCGCATCGACCTGTGCGGCGCCTTCCGGGACTGCGCCGCCCTGGAGGAAATCGACTTCACCGGCGTCTGCTTCGACAGCGCCTGGGACATGGGCGACATGTTCTCGGGGTGCGAGTCCTTGAAGGCGCTGGATACCACCGGCTGGCATGTGACGCGCCTGGGCGACATGGAGGGCATGTTCGCCGACAGCGGCCTTGAGGCGCTGGACCTGTCCGGGCTGGACACCTCCTCCGTCATCACGATGGAGGCCGCCTTCTTCAACTGTGTCAACCTCACCCAGCTGGACCTGAGCGCCATGGACACCCATATGGTCAGCACGATGGCCGGCATGTTCGAGGGCTGCGCCAACCTTGATGCCCTCGACCTGTCCGGCCTGGACACAAGCCGCGTCCTCAACACGGCGGAAATGTTCAAGGACTGCTGGAGCCTGAAGTCGATCCGCTTCGGCGGCTTCGACACCAGCCGGGTGACCGACATGAGCCGCATGTTCATGAACTGCACCGACCTGGAATCGCTGGACCTGAGCGGCTTTGACACCGCCCGGGTGGAGGATATGAGCCGGATGTTCTTCGGCTGCATGGCCCTGTCCAGTCTCGACACAACGGGGTGGGATACGTCCAGGGTCCAGACCATGGCCGCCATGTTCGAGGGCTGCCTCGCGCTGTACAGGCTGGACCTGAGCCACTTCAACACGAGCGCCGTGACGAGCATGCATCACATGTTCAACTCCTGCGATTACGCCGTAGAACTGCTGGTGACCGACTGGGACGTCTCCAACGTAAAACAGATGGACGGCATGTTCCAGGACTGCATCGCGCTGGAGAGCATCGGCCGCGACCCGGCCACCTTCGGCCATGGCGACACCACCGGCATGTACGACGGCTGTTTCCGGCTGGAGGGCCTCGACGGGGCGCAGACCGGCGCGTCCACCGGCGCGGCGGGCCTCGTCCGGGGCACCGACTTCCCGGTGCTGACCCGCGCCGTCGACGTGCTCAGCGAGGATGACGACATCGCCGATGAGGAACGGGCCCAGCAGATCCGCCAGGATTCTCTGGTCCTGAACCACCCCACCCTCCGGCGCAGGGACGTCGCCTCCATCACCTTCCTGCCCACTCTGGAAGGCGCGCCTTCGGACGCCTGGGACGTTTCCGAGGCCGGCGACGGCCAGGTGATTGCCTGGACGACCCCCAACGGCCGGCTCTTCGACCTGGTCATCGCCGGTAACGGCGGCGTGAAGATCCTGGACCCCGAGGACGACGGGCGGCTGTTCGCCGGCTACTGCAACGTCGAAACCATCCATTTCAACGGCTGCGTGGACCTGTCGGAGCGCACCGACTTCTTCCGCATGTTCTCCTCCTGCCACAAGCTGAAGCAGATCGACCTGTCCGGGGTCTGCACCGACAGCGCCATCATGATGGCGGGCATGTTCGAGGGCTGCTGGGTCCTGGAATCGCTGGACCTGTCCGGCTTCAACACCTCTAAGGTCTCCAATATGGACGCGATGTTCCTCGACTGCGGCGCCCTCCGGGAGCTGGACGTGACCGGCTTCGACACCGACAGCGTCACCGGCATGTGGGCCATGTTCTCCGGATGCACAGGCCTGGAGTTACTGGACGTGTCCCACTTCAACACCGAGCTGGTTGTGGAAATGGGCGATATGTTCAGGAACTGCTCCGCCCTGGGCGCGCTGGACGTCTCCGGCTTCGATACCGGGCGCGTCATAAACATGCAGAACATGTTCTTCCAGTGCGGTGGCGTGGGCAAGCTGGACGTTTCCGGCTTCGAAACTGACCGCGTCACCAGCATGGCCAACATGTTTGACGGCTGTGCCGGCCTGACGGACCTGGATGTCAGCGGCTTTGACACCAGCCGCGTCACCGACATGCAGGAGATGTTTAAAGACTGCTCTTCCCTGACCGCGCTGGATGTCAGCGGCTTCGACACCGCCCGGGTCACGAACATGCTGGGCATGTTCAACGGCTGCGCGGCGCTTCGGGCGCTGGATGTCAGCGGCTTCAACACCGAAAGGGTCCAGGATTTCTCCGTCATGTTCACCGACTGCGCCGTGCTGAAAACCCTCGACCTGGCCGGCTGGGACACGTCCAGCGCGACGGACATGTGGGGCATGTTCTGGTGCTGCAACGACATTGACAAGCTGGATCTCTCCGGCTGGAACACCGGGAAGGTCAGGGACATGCGGTACATGTTCGCCGGCTGCCTGGCGCTGTACCAGCTGGACCTGTCCGACTGGGATACCCGCAGCGTGGAGACCATGAGCAGCATGTTTGAGGACGACAGCTACGCGGTGGAGCTGCTGCTGACCCACTGGGACGTCTCCTCGGTCAAGCAGATGGACAACATGTTCAGCGACTGCTACGTCCTGGAGAGCATCGGCCGCGACCCGGCCACCTTCGGCCACGGGGATACCACCGGCATGTACGATAACTGCATCATGCTGGTGGATGACTGACCGCCCCGGCTGCGCCGGAGCCGACAACCACGACGATGAACAACAGGCGACGGACAATCCTGATCCTCCTGATCGCCCTGGCGGCCTATGGTTTGCTGCTGGGGCTGTTGGTGTGGGCGGAGGGCGGCCAGGGCGGCGACCCGATCGACTCCCTGCCCGAGGCGCTGTGGTATTCGCTGGTGACGCTCACCACGGTGGGCTACGGCGACCTCTATCCCCGCACACCGGTGGGGCGGCTGGTCGGGCTCGTCTTCCTGCTGATGAGCACCGGGCTGCTGGCGCTGCTGATCGGGGTGGTCATCGCCTCCCTGACCAACCGGCTGCTGCCCGGGCTGCGGCTGTGGCTCAACCGCGGGCGGCGGTGGTACGTGTTCTCCACCGACAACGCCGCCTCCCGGACCCTGGCCGGCCGGCTGGACGACGGCTTCATCGTGTACTGCCGAAGCGACACCTGTCGCCAGCTGGCCGACGGGCTGGCCCTGCCCGAGAACCCCGAAACCCTGTTCGACCGGCCCGTAGCCCGAAAGGGCGAGCGCCTGTTCTTCGCCATGGACAAAGACGCCCTGGCCAACGAGCGGGACGCCCTCGCCCTGGGGGAGCGACCCCGGCACATCTTCTGCCGCAGCGAAGCGCCGGGAGAGGGCCTGCCGGCGCACATCACCCCCTTCAACGAATTCGAATGCTGCGCCAGGCTCTACTGGCAGGCCCGGCCCTGGAGCGTTGCCGGCGAGCGTGTGGCCCTGCTGGGAAACGGGCGCTATGCCCAGGCGCTGCTGGAGCAGGGGCTTCTGACCGCGCCCCCCGGCTGCGCCGCGGAACTGTTCGGCGACTGGACCGAATGGCGGGAGCTGCACCGGGCCCTGACCGATCTCCCGGAACCCTCCGTCGAGCTGTGTTTTCACGCCCGGGATTGGCAGGCCCACGGCGAAGCGCTGCGCCGTGCCGGCCGGGTGGTGATCTGCGGCGACGATGCGCGGGCAAACCTGGACGCGCTGCACCGGCTGAGGCTGTACTGCCCCATCTCCGGCGCGATCGACGTACGCTCCGCCCAGGGCCTGCAGGCGGCCTTCTACTTCGGCCAGGGGGAAGCGCTGTTCACCCCGGAGCTGGTGATGAAGCAATCGCTGAACCGGCTGGCACGGCAGATGCACGGGCTGTACCGTGCCCAGGCCGGCGACACCGTCCCCGCCTGGGAGGCGCTCCCCGATTTCCTGAAACGGTCGAACCTGGCCGCGGCGGACCACCTGCTGACCAAGGCGCGGTGGCTGCTGCCGGAGGCGGAGGTCACGGCACTGACGCCCGGGGTTTGCGCCCGGGCCGCGGAACGCTTCGAGGCCCTGAGCGGCCCGGAGCGGGAGCGCTGCCGCAGGATCGAGCACAACCGCTGGGTCCTGTTCCACGCGCTGCACGGCTGGCGCTACGCCCCCACCCGGGACAACGCCGCCCGGGAACACCCGCTGATGATCCCCTACGAGGCCCTGGATGAAGCCGAGCGCCTCAAGGACGACAACGCCTGGCTGCTGCTGGGCACCCTTGCAAAGGACAACAAGCTATGATCAACACCGTCATCGTCATCATCCTCACCGCCATATGCTTCCTGGCGGCCATACTGAGCCTGACCATGAACAAGGCCGCCAACAGCCGGATCATGGGCGTCTGCGCCGTCATCGCCATCGCCGTGGGCATCATTTCCTACGGCTATGGCTACAGCTATACGGAAGGCTTTTCCATCAGCGTCGTGCTGAAGACGCTGCTCACCGTCTGCCGGATGTTCGGCGGCATCTTCGACTACAGCGTGGTCAGAGATACGCCGCTGTTTGAGAGCAGTGTGGTAGTGGCCCTGTTCTGGGTTGGACACTTCCTGGCCTTCTACCTGACGGCCAGCGCCGCCATCGCCGTGCTGGGCCAGCGCATCATGCGGCATCTGCGCATCGCCATGCTGCGCTGGGGCGACATGTGCCTGGTCTACGACGCCAGCCCCGATTCCGTCCGCCTGGTGGGCGAAAAGCGCCGGGGACGCGCCGTGGTGCTGGTCACCGAGCGCGCCGACGCCTCGGTGAGCGCCTTCGCGGAGTCCCTCGGCGCGGTGGAGTTTCCGGGCGGCAGGAGCATGTGCGCCGACGGGAAGTTCCTGAAGGGCATCCGCGTGAACGGCGACCGCCGACCGGTGGACGTGTACTGCATCGGCAGCGACCCGGCCCGGAACCTGCGCTACGCCGAGGCGCTGCTCAACGCGCTGCAGGCCAGGAACGTCACCCCCAATGTGACCAGCCTGTTCCTGCTGGGCACCCCCGAGGACCAGGCGGCCTACCTGCTGGCCCAGGGCGAGCACTACGGCTACGGCGCGCTGTTCGCCTGCGACCAGAACGAGCTGATCGCCCGGCTGGTAGTGAAGAAGTGTCCGCCCTGGAGCTTCCTCTCCTTCGACGCCGACGGCCGCGCCCGGGGCGACCTGCGGGCGATGGTGGTGGGCTTCGGCCGGATGGGACAGATGGCGCTGCGCCAGCTGGTCATCAACGGCCAGCTGGAGGGCAGCACCTTCCACGCCGACGTGTTCGACCGCCGCATGAACGACCTGAAGGGCTTCGTGGAAGCCTGCTATCCGGCGCTGCTGGCCGAGTATGACATCGCCCTGCATGCCGCCGACGCGAATTCGGCACAGTTTTACCAGTGCCTGGCCGAGCACACCCCGAACGTGATATTGCTGTGCACCAACAGCCGCAAGCAGAACGCCGAGCTGGCCGACAAGCTGTGGCGAATGTTCGGCAACCGGCCGGATCGGCCCCGCATCATACAGTGCACCTCCGAGGGCGCGCTGATCGACCACGTGGAATACCGCCTGGACAGCGTGGATGTGCGCGGCATGGACCGCGCCGCCATGGTGCTGAACCACGTGTACTGCGGCGGTCCCTCCCCCGAGGCGGACTGGGAGAAATGCGATCCCTTCAGCCGCGCCAGCTGCCGCGCCGCGGTGGACTTCTTCCCCGCGCTGCTGGAGGCCTCGAACGTCACCCCTGAGCAGGCCCAGGCCGGAAGCTGGCCCCCCGACCCACAGATCTTGGAAAACCTGTCCCGCACGGAACACCTGCGCTGGTGCGCGTTCTACCTGGCCATGGGCTACAGGCCCATGGGCGATGCGGAATTCTCCCGGCGCTGCGAACAGTACCGGCGGGGCGAGGTCAGTCGCATCGCCAGGAACACCCAGGGAAAGACCCACGCCTGCCTGGTGCCCTGGGAGCAGCTGGACGCGCTGGCCCGCCAGGAAAACGCCGTCACCGGCGGCTCGGTGGATTACAAGGCCATGGATACCAACAACGTGCTGGCCATACCGGACATCCTGCGCCAGGTTGAATAAATATGCATTAATATACTTTATATGTGCATATATTTAACTGAAACAGCGGCTATCAGGCCTTGACTTTGCATATTATCGGTCTATAATATACACAGTTGAACAAAACACGCCGAAATGGCGACAAGGAGCGATATCAATGAAGCAGAAGACCAATAAGGCATACAAGAAGATCGTGCTGGCCTACTCCGGCGGGCTGGACACCAGCATCATCATCCCCTGGCTGAAGGAGAACTATCCCGGCTGCGAGGTCATCGCGGTATCCGGCAACGTGGGCCAGGTGGGAGAGCTGGACGGCCTGGAGGAAAAGGCCCTCAAGACCGGCGCGAGCAAGCTGTACGTCGAAGACCTGAACAAGGAATTCATCGAGGAGGTCGTGATCCCCTCCATGCAGATGGGCGCGAAGTACGAGAACACCTACCTGCTGGGCACTTCCTTCGCCCGTCCCATCATCGCAAAGCGTCTGGTGGAAATCGCCAAGGCCGAGGGCGCGGACGCCATCTGCCACGGCTGCACCGGCAAGGGCAACGACCAGGTGCGCTTTGAGCTGGCCATCAAGGCCTTCGCGCCGGATATGCCCGTGATCGCCCCCTGGCGCATCTGGGACATCAAGGGCCGGGACGAGGAGATCGACTACGCCGAGGCCCACAACATCCCGCTGAAGATCAGCCGGGAGACCAACTACTCCAAGGACAAGAACATGTGGCACCTGAGCCACGAGGGCCTGGAGCTGGAGGACCCCGCCAACGAGCCGAAGTACGCCGGCAACATGGAGATGGGCGTGACCCCCGAGGAGGCCCCGGACGAGGGCGAATACATCTCGATCGACTTTGAAAAGGGCTGGCCCGTGGCCGTGAACGGCGAAAAAATGGCGCCTGTGGATCTGGTGTGGAAGCTGAACGAGCTGGGCGGCAAGCACGGCATCGGCATCATCGACATCGTGGAGAACCGGCTGGTGGGCATCAAGTGCCGCGGCGTCTACGAGACCCCCGGCGGAACGATCCTCTACGCGGCCCACGAGAAGCTGGAGCAGCTGTGCCTGGACAAGGCCACCCAGCACTACAAGCAGCGCATGGCCCTGGAGTACGCCGACCTGGTGTACAACGGCCAGTGGTACTCCCCCCTGCGCGAGGCCATGACCGCCTTCTGCGAAAAGACCCAGCAGACCGTCACCGGCACCGTTCGGCTGAAGCTTTACAAGGGCAACATCATCGGCGCGGGCATGACCAGCCCCTACAGCCTGTACGACCCGGAAATCGCCACCTTCGACGAGGACGACGTGTACGACCAGACCTGGGCCGACGGCTTCATCACCCTCTACGGCCTGCCCACGGCGGTATTCGCGAAGATGAAGGCGAAAAATAACCTGTAAGAGAGGTCAGACAGCATTTGAACGGTTCAGCCGGAGCCAGCTCCAGGCTGAACCGTTCATATCGGTTTATGTGCCCATTGCGGGCATCCGTACCCCTGAATGGAGGCATACCATGACCATCCGAAAATCCACACCCCGCGACATCGACCGCATGATGGAGATCTACGCCCACGCCCGGGCGTTCATGGCAGAACACGGCAACCCGAACCAGTGGGGGCCAAACCAGTGGCCGCCCCGGGCGCTGATCGAAAACGACATCAAGGCGGGCCACAGCTACGTCTGCTGTGACGACGACGGGCGGGTCGTGGGCACCTTTTTCTTCATCCAGGGCCCGGACATCGAACCCACCTACCGGGACATCACCGACGGCGCATGGCTGGATGACAGTCCCTACGGCGTGGTGCACCGCATCGCCACGGACGGCTCCCAGCGGGGCATCGGGGCCTTCTGCCTGAACTGGGCCTTCGATCAGTGCGGCCACATGCGCATCGACACCCACGGCGATAACACAGTCATGCAGAACCTGGTCAGGAAGCTGGGGTTCGTCCACCGCGGCACGATCTATGTGGAGGAGGACGACTTCCCCCGGCTGGCCTTCGAGAAGATTCGGGCATGAGGCACAACCGCGTCGGCGCGCTGGTGAGCCGCTATCGACGGGACAGGACGTTCCGCGCCCATGTCGCGGCGCTGGGCTCCCTGGCGGCGTCGATGGCTTTCGCGCTGTACAACGGCGTCCTCGGCCTGGTCTACCGCGCCCCGTGGAACGGCAGCATCTGCGTCTATTACCTTCTGCTGTCGGGGATTCGGGGCTACATCCTTTACACCGGGCACAGGCTGGCGGGGGTGCCGCCCGCGAACAGGCGACGCCCGAAGCGCCGTGCCCGCGCTTTATCCGCCGGGGCGCTGCTGGCGCTGAACCTGGCACTGATCGCCCCCATCGCCATGATGGCCCGAATGCGGCGGCCGGTGGACATGGGGCTCATCCCCGCCATCGCCACCGCGGCCTACGCCACCTGGAAGATCACCATGGCCGCGATTCGCTATCGCCGGCGGACCCGGACCGGCAGTGGGCTGATGGCCCAGCTGCGGGTGGTGGGCCTGGTGGACGCGCTGGTGTCCATCCTGACGCTGCAAAACACGCTGATCATGGTCAACGACGCGGATGGCGGGCGCTCGATGCTGACCCTGTCCGCCTGGAGCAGCGCCGTCATCTTCACAGGCATTGTCGCAATCTCCCTTCATAACTGGAAACAAAGGAGCAAAAATCTATGAAACTATGGGCGGGCCGCACCGGCGGCGACGTGGACGACAGGCTTTCGGCCATCAACAACTCCATCGGCTTTGACAGCCGCATGTACAAGCAGGACATCACCGGCTCCATCGCCCACGCCCGGATGCTGGGGAGGCAGGGCATCATCCCGGCGGAGGACGCCGCGCAGATCGTCGAGGGGCTGAAGGGCATCCTCGCCGACATCGACAGCGGGGCGCTGGCCATCGACATGGAATGCGAGGACATCCACACCTTCGTGGAGGCCACGCTGACCGAGCGCATCGGCACCGCGGGCAAGAAGCTGCACACCGCCCGCAGCCGCAACGACCAGGTGGCGCTGGACATCCGCATGTTCCTGGCGGATACGATCGACCGGCTGACCGGGCTGGCGAAGGACCTGACCGCCGCCTTCTGCGACGTGGCGGAAAAGCACCTGGAGACGGTCATGCCCGGCTACACCCACCTGCAGCGGGCCCAGCCCATCACACTGGCCCACTGGCTGATGGCCTACGCCCAGATGCTGCTGCGGGACATCGACCGGCTGAACGACTGCAAGCGGCGCACACTGGTGCTGCCCCTGGGCTCCGGGGCGCTGGCGGGCACCACCTATCCCCTGGACCGGGAATACGTGGCCGAACAGCTGGGCTTCAACGGCATCAGCCTGAACAGCCTGGACGGCGTCTCCGACCGGGATTTCGCGCTGGAGCTGCTCTCGGACCTGTCCATACTGATGATGCACCTGTCCCGCTTCTCCGAGGAGATCTGCCTGTGGTGCAGCTGGGAATTCCGCTTCGTCACCCTGGCCGACCAGTTCTCCACCGGCTCGTCCATCATGCCCCAGAAGAAGAACCCCGACATCACCGAGCTGGTGCGGGGCAAGACCGGCCGGGTGTACGGCGACCTGATGGGGCTGCTGACGGCCATGAAGGCCCTGCCCCTGGCCTACAACAAGGACATGCAGGAGGACAAGGAGGCCCTGTTCGACGCCATCGACACCGCCGAGCTGAGCCTGTCGGTGCTCACGCCGATGCTGCGCACCGCCACCTTCCACCCCGCCAACATGAAAAAGGCCGCCGCCGCGGGCTTCATCAACGCCACCGACTGCGCCGATTACATGGTCCGCAAGGGCGTGCCCTTCCGGGACGCCTACGGCGTGGTGGGCAGGCTGGTGAAGTACTGCATCGACCGGAGCGTCACGCTGGAGGAGCTGCCCCTGGCCGAATACCGCCAGTTCAGCCTGGTCTTCGACGAGGACGTCTACCCCGCCATCGACCTGCTCACCTGCGTCTGCCAGCGCAATATTCCCGGCGGTCCCGCCCCGGAGGCCGTGAAGAAGACCATTGAGGCGACAAGGGCAAAGCTGGGATAACGGCTTGACCCTGCTGCCGATTCACGGTATAATCAAATCAGATCGACAGAAAAGGGGTGACAGTCATGGCGATTCCGGCATCCGTACTTGAGGATTGGGAAGCCCTGACCGACGAGGACCGCCAGAAGGCCCAGAGCTATATCCGAATCCTGTTGCAACAACGCAGAGACGCCCATCAAGAGGAGGATCGCCCTGCCTTCCCCCTCGGCGTTTGGAACGGCGGGCTGCTGTACATGTCCGAGGACTTCAACGACACACCGGAAGGCTTTGAGGATTACACATGATACTGCTCGATACATGCGCATTGATCTGGTCCTTGTTTGAGAGTGAACGACTTTCCGAGTCCGCCAAGCAGGCACTTCATGAAAACGACCGGGCGGTCAGCATTGCGTCCCTTTGGGAGATGTCGATCAAGATCACGCTGGGGAAGCTGCATCTGTCCAAGACAATCACCGAGATCGCGAAGCTGTGCGAAAGCTCCGGGATTGAAATACTGACCATCACGCCAGAGGATTGCGAAGCCATACAGACACTGCCACTCGTACACAAGGACCCCTTCGACAGGATCATCATGGCGCAGTCCATCCGAAAGGCTGCAAGCATCATCACCGATGATGACAGGATCCGTCAATACGAAATGGTAAAAACAATCTGGTAGTCCTCCCATGTCAAATCTTCGTGAAGCGGGGCCGTTGTCAACCAATTTGGCTTGACAGCGGCCCCGCTTTTGCGTATAATGAACAGGCTGTCAAGATATTTTGCTTGCGGGGGCGTTTGCGATGGCCGACATGGACGAGCGGGTGGAGCTGAATTACCTGCTGGATTTCTACGGCCCGCTGCTGACGGCCCACCGGCAGGAGGTCCTTCGCCTGTACTGCGAGGAGGACCTGAGCCAGCAGGAGATCGCCGACCAGCTGTCCATCACCCGCCAGGGCGTTTCCGACAGCCTGGCCAAGTCGAAGCGCCAGCTGAACGACTACGAGGACAAGCTGGGGCTGGTGCGCAGGCACCGGGAGCAGGCCCAAGCGGCTGGGCGCTGCCTGCGGCTGCTGGACGGACTGCGCACGATCCCAGAGGACGCGGCGGCGCTGGAGGAAGCCCGAAGGGCGCTGGCCGCCATCGTTTCAAGAGATTGATCCAACCATACGGTTTGCGGAGGATATTCCATGGCATTTGAAGGATTGACCGACAAGCTACAGGGTGCCTTTAAAAAGCTCAACAGCAAGGGCAAGCTGACCGAGGCCGACGTCAAGGCCGCGATGCGCGACGTGCGCATGGCGCTGCTGGAGGCCGACGTCAACTTCCTGGTGGTCAAGGATTTCGTCAAGCGGGTCACCGAGCGCGCCGTGGGCCAGGACATCATGCAGAGCCTGACCCCGGGCCAGCAGGTCATCAAGATCGTCAACGAGGAGCTGACGAACCTGATGGGCGGCACCAACGCCCGGCTGACCTACTCGCCCCAGGCCCCGACGATCTACATGATGGTCGGCCTGCAGGGCGCGGGCAAGACCACCATGTGCGGCAAGCTGGGCAACATGCTCAAGAAGGACAACAAGAAGCCCCTGCTGGTGGCCTGCGACGTGTACCGCCCCGCCGCCATCAAGCAGCTGCAGGTGGTGGGCGGCCAGGTGGGCGTCGAGGTGTTCGAACGCGGCCAGGGCGACCCGGTTCAGATCGCGAAGGAAGCCGTGGAGTACGCGAAGTACTATGGCCGCGACCCGGTGATTATCGACACCGCCGGCCGGCTGCACATCGACGAGCGGCTGATGCAGGAGCTGCGGGACGTCCGCGCTGCCGTCAAACCCCAGGAAATCCTGCTGGTGGTGGACGCCATGACCGGCCAGGACGCCGTGAACGTGGCCAAGACCTTCAATGAAGAGCTGGGCGTGGACGGCGTGATCCTGACCAAGCTGGACGGCGACACCCGCGGCGGCGCGGCCATCTCGGTGCGCTCAGTGACGGGCAAGCCCATCAAGTTCTCCGGCATCGGCGAAAAGCTGACGGACATCGAGCCCTTCCACCCCGACCGCATGGCCAGCCGCATACTGGGCATGGGCGACGTGCTGACCCTGATCGACAAGGCCCAGGAAAGCTTTGACGAGCAGCAGGCCATCGACCTGACCCGCAAGATGCGCACCAACAGCTTCACGCTGGAGGATTACCTGGACCAGCTGCGCCAGATGAACAAGATGGGCAGCATCACCGACCTGCTGAAGATGATCCCCGGCCTGGGCAGCAAGATCAAGGACGTGGATATCGACGAAGAGCAGGTGATGAAGGCCCAGAAGAAGAACGAGGCCATCATACTGTCCATGACCCGCATGGAGCGCCGCAACCCCGACATCCTCAACGCCAGCCGCAAGCGCCGCGTGGCCGCGGGCAGCGGCACCACGGTGCAGGACGTCAACCTGCTGCTCAAGCAGTTCGACCAGGCCCGCACCATGATGAAGAGCATGATGGGCGCCGGCAAGCGCGGCCGCATGCGCATCCCCTTCGGAAAGCTGCCGAAGATGTAAGCCCTCAGGCACGCTCCCCGTGACAGGCCTCCCCCCCCGAAGGGGCGGAGGGTTCGATCCCGATATACGAGGCAAAAGCCGTATATATAACCAACACCTGATATTATTAAGGAGGAATTCCAAATGGTCAAGATTCGTTTGAAGAGGATGGGCATGAAGAAAAAGCCCTTCTATCGCCTGGTGGTCACCGACAGCCGCAACCCCCGCGACGGCCGCTTCATCGAGGAGATCGGCTACTACAATCCCGTGTCCGAGCCCGTCGAAATGAAGATCGACCACGAGCGCGCCAAGTACTGGCTGGGCGTGGGCGCTCAGCCCACCGACACCGTTCGCGGCCTGCTGAAGAAGGGCGGAGTCCTGTAAGATGGTTGAACTGGTCAAATACATCGCCCAGGCCCTGGTGGACAAGCCGGAGGCCGTGGATGTGCGCGAGGTCGAGAACGAAGACAGCATCGTCATCGAGCTGCGCGTCGATCCCGACGACATGGGCAAGGTCATCGGCAAGCAGGGCCGCATCGCCAAGGCGATCCGCACCGTGGTCAAGGCCGCTTCCGTCAAGGCCGAAAAGCCCGTCTTCGTGGAGATTGTCTGATACCCCATCCCGACCCTTTGGGTCGGGATCATTTTTGCATTTTTGGACCGTAAACTTGCAGTTTTGTCCTCCTAACCGGTTAATGTTAGTTTTTTATAACTACTTCATTTGTCTGTTTTGCATTTTTTGGCGTCCGGTTATTGCATTTTTGCGGGATTGGGTGTATAATAGTGACATCCACAAAACAGGAGGTACTGAACATGGCATATCAGATCAGCGATGAATGCGTGGCGTGCGGCGCCTGCGCACAGGAGTGTCCCGTTTCCGCCATCTCCGAGGGCGACGGCAAGTTCCAGATCGACGCGGATACCTGCGTGTCCTGCGGCGCTTGCGCCGGGGTTTGCCCCGTTGGCGCGCCTGCCGAGGCCTAATTGATCCACTATAAAAAATCCCGCTCCGGCGGGATTTTTTTGTCCTTCCCGCGTTTTTTACATCTGACAAAAGCTTTTCGATATTCTCACAAATCTATTTCACGGCAGGAAAACAGGCGCAGGGGTAGAAATGAGTAAAGATGGCTTTTTTCGGCATGGGCCAATGGGCCGTTGATACGTTTGGCGGGCCCGGCCTGAAAGGCGTATTGTTTACAGAAGCACTACAAAGGACCTACGAGGATTTACATGGGAACAGCGACTCAGTGGAAGGCTGCCAACGCCTGCGCGCGCATACTGTGCGTCACGCTGGCGCTGTTTGTGTTGCTGTTTGTCACGGCCCGCGGCGAAACCGACGGCATGCTCCGGGTCAGGCTCGCCCGGCTGGGTTCGCCCGCCGCGCTGACCCTGCGCGCCGATTGCGACTATATCCTGACCGGCGAGGCCGGAATGCGCATTCCCTCCGGCACGTCGATGACCCTGTCCGCCAGCGACGGCAGCCTGACGCTCACCGTCGGGGACCGCACCGTCGCCCTCGGCGCGTCCGCCACCCTTCGGCGGGACGGGTCCGGCCACGCGGGCATTACCTTTGCCTCCCCCGCCCTTTCCAACCGCTTCTGCGGCGACCTGACCGTCGCCGCCTCCGGCGACACCATCTCCACGATGCTGCGCATCTACATCGAGGATTACCTCTACGGCGTCGTGGGCAACGAGATGGCCCCCTCCAGCGGCATCGAGGCGCTTAAGGCCCAGGCCGTCGTCTCCCGGAACTACGCCCTGCAGCGCAAGTCTGACAGAGGCGGAGCCGATTACGACCTGTCCGATTCCGGCGACGCCCTCAGCTTCCGCGGCTACAGCGACGCCGGGGAATACGCGGACGTGATCCGGGCCGTAGACGGCACCCGGGGACAAATCGCCTGCTACGGCGACGCGCCCGCCAGCTGCTACTTCTGCGATTCCAACGGCGGCCAGACCGAATCCTCGGCCAACGCCTTCGACACCCCGCTGTCCTACAGCGTGGTCATGGACGACCCCTACGACCTGGACGGCGGCGGCGCGAAAAAGACCGCCACCCTGCGCCGGGACGCGACGGACCTGGAGCCGCATCTGCAGGCCGCCCTGTCCGCCGGCATGGCCGAAGCGCTGGCCGAACAGGGATTCAAGGCTGAAGACGCGCACATCCTCGACATCGAGGCCATCACGCCCGAGGACCCGCGCTTCGACGCGCCCAGCAGGCTCTATCGCTCGCTGGCCTTCGCGCTGTCCGTCGCCGTCCGGGACGGACAGGGCGTGGAATCCAATACCCGGGTGACGGTCCACGTACCCACCTACGGTGTGCTGGAACAGTGGTACGACCTTGGCATCAATGATTCGGACAATGAGACCGTGTGGGTCAACCGCACCGAACAGGGCTACCAGATCACCTTCGGCCGCAAGGGCTACGGCGTGGGCATGAGCCAGCGCGGCGCCCAGGCCATGGCCCGGAAAGGGCTGTCCTGCGAGACGATCCTCGATTATTACTATCCCGGCATCCGGCTGCGCCGGGAAAACCTGAGCAGCCGGAGCGACACGCGCGCCGACGCCCCGACCGAAGCGACGAGTGAGGCCCAGCCCATCGCCAGCGCGCGGCTGAAGCAGAAGACCCGGCTGTATGAGAGCGCCGACGATACCGGCGCGGCCCGCACCACGCTGCCCGCGGGGGCCAGCGTGGCGGTCTACGCCGTGCAGGAGGGCTGGGCAGCCATCGGCAGCGGCAAGCTGTACGGCTTCATCCATACCGACGCGCTGACCGGCTTCGCGCTGGCGGGAGCCACCGCCGCCCAGGTCCAGGGCGACAGCTATGCGCGGGTCAGCGACGGCCCGGTGCCGCTGCTCCAGCTGCCGGTCAGCACCGCCCTGGCCCTCGACACCCTGCCCAAGGACACGCTGGTGAAGCTGAGCGCCTATACCGACAAGTGGGCCCTGGTCACCACCCCCAGCGGCGCGGAGGGCTTCATTCTCCGCAGCGCCCTGAGCCTTCAGAGCGGTGAGGCCGCCCCGAACGCCGGGGAGATCGTCACCGCCCAGGACAACCTGTTCGGGCTGCTGACCGAGCGGGCGGGGCTGTACGTCAACACCGACGACTCCGTATCCCCGTCGCAAGCCCTGGAGAAGGATACGCGGGTGCGGATACTGGCCTACAACGACACCTGGGCCCAGGTGCGTACGGACGACGGCGCGACCGGTTTTGTGAAGCTGGGTTCCCTGTCCCCCGTGCAACAGGTCAACGCCGCCGGGGCCGCGCCCATCGACGGCGGCGAAATCACCGTCGTCAGGGAGAAGCAGGAGCTGTACGTCAGCGCCGACGCGCTGTCCCTGTTCAAGAGCTATTCCACAGATTCTGAAATACTGGCCACGCTGAAATCCGGCGAGAAGGTGCGCCTGGGGGCGTACAACGCCAAGTGGGCCTGCGTGCGGGCCCGGAACATCACCGGCTTCGTGCTGCGCAGCGGCCTTTCGGTCACACCGCCGAAGCCCGACGGCGACGCCATCGAGGGCGGCAGGATCACCACCGTGAAGGGCACGAAGTACGCCACCGTCATCTTGGACGGCGCGCCCCTCTACCCCTCCTGGAGCGACGACGACGCGCCCATCACCCATTTGGATAAGGACGCCCGGGTCCGCCTGGGGGCCTACAACGGCGCATGGGCCTGTGTCAACGTCGACGGTGTCATGGGCTTCATGCGCATCGAGGCGCTGGAGCTATCTGACGACCGCCCTGTGGAGGATTCCGGCGTGAACTACCTGGAATGCGACGCCGTGACCACCGCCGAGGCGGCGCTCTACCGGAGCGTCGAGCTCAACGGGACGCCCCTGGGCACGGTGCCGAAGGGGGCGACGGTGCACGTCTTCGCCTTCAACGATCGCTGCGCCTATGTGGACTATGAGGGCCACCGCGGCTTTGTGGCGCTGCGCGCTCTGAAAAAGACCGACTGACCGCCCTTCAGAAAGGAAACCCATGAAATATCGAAAAATGCTTGTGCTGCTGGCCGCGCTGTCGTTGGCCGGCAGCGCGCTGTCAGAGCCAGTGGACACCGAATACCTGGTGGACATGACCTCGGAGCAGGTGGTCCGGCTGGAGCAACGGCTGTCGGAGCTGGGCTTCCTCAGCGGCGGCGGCGATTCCACCTACGACGCCGAGACCCGCGCCGCCCTGGAGAGCTTCCAGCAGGCCAACGGCCTGGAGGTCACCGGCCTGGCCGACGACGCCACGCTGGAGCGCCTGGACAGCGCCGACGCCGTCTCCCGCCAGGATTACCTGACCCGCTTTGCGGGCGCTTACGCCCAGATGGCGACGCTGGAGATGGGCGCAGCCAGCAACGACGTGCTGGTGATGCAGCGCCATTTGAAGGACTTCGGCTACTTCTCCGGCGAGCTGAACGGCGACTTTGACGACGCCACCCGCCAGGCGGTGGAGAGTTTCCAGATGGTCAACGGCCTGCCCATCACCGGCGTGGCCGACGGGGCGACGCTGATGCGGCTGATGGCCGACAACCCCATCACCTGGCCCGCCTTCCTGACCGAGATGAGCGCCGGGGAGGGCGATACGGGCCTGAATGTGTACGTGCTGCAGAGCCGGCTGGGCCAGATGGGCTATTTCACCGGCAGCCGCTCCGCCAGCTTCGGCGAGCTGACCCGCCAGGCCGTGGAGCACTTCCAGCGGGACAACGGCCTCGAGGTCACCGGCCAGGCCGACGCCGCCACCTGGGCGGCGATCTACTCCCACTCAAGCGCGGCGGACATGCCCACCGATGTGATGAAGACCGGCGATTCCGGGGAAAACGTGCGGGCGGTCCAGACGCGGCTGAACGCCCTGGGCTTCTATGACAACGCCATGAATGGTGAATACGGCTACGCCACCGAAACCGCCGTGCGGCTGTTCCAGACCGCCGCGAACCTGGAGGCCACCGGCCTGCTGGACGCCGAGACCTCCTCCCGGCTGATGGCGGATACCGCCCCCAACATGCTGGACAGCGCGGTCCAGCAGCGCTTCGCCGCCATGCTGGAGGGCGCGGACGCGGCGGTCCGGGCGCGCATCCTGGAAATCGCGAGGGCCCACATCGGCGCTTCCTTCGACGGCGAGGAGGATGACCTTTACCCCGGGTTCAGCTTCGTGCAGTACACCTGCGTGGCGGCGGGGCTGCCCGTCACCATCCCCGAGGACCTGATCGGCATGGCCACCCAGCAGGTGCAGTCCATCGACAGCGTCGGTCCCGGGGACATCGTCGCCTTCCAGAACAACGGCGACAACGCGGTCAACATGGTCATGGCCATCGGCGCGGGGGACGGACTGTTCATCGGCACCAGCGAGAGCGGCGGCTGGGCCGAGCCCAACTACATGGAGCACATGGACGGCGCGACGATCTACTGCTGGAGCGGGAAGTAAATTCTGATTTATCGAGCTGATGAGGAACTCCCCTTTGGCTAACTTACCGGGGGTATCGGGGGCGGTAGCGCCCCGATCTTTAATCGTACGCGGCGGCGTGTACGCCGCGGGCGGGGCCTTTTTTGCGGCAGGGAGCCTG
>JAFWEL010000062.1 GCA_017512905.1 Clostridia bacterium | reverse complement strand
TCCTCAAGCTCAAGGAGTTCCGCCGTGTCGCCATGCGCTATGACAAGCTTGCCTCCCGCTTCCTCTCCTTCGTCCATTTGGCCTGCATTCGCATACTCCTTGCATAATCTGGGCCGTTATGCTTTTTGAAACACACTCTAATTTTGACTGACAATCCTGCTTCTACTAACAAAGCACCGCTCGCCGATTTATTGTTGTGGAAGAATTTTAGTTATGCCTGAGAAAAAAGTCCGAGTGGTCTATCATGCCCCTAATCTCACGAAGATTAAACCATATAAGCATGTGGGGATTTATGCCCGTGTCAGTACCCGCAGCCCAGAGCAGATGAACAGTCTCTCCGCACAGGTATCAGAACTGGTCAGAATGTTTCGATCTGACTATTCTGCCCGGATTTATGATGTCTATATCGACATTGCAAGTGGGGCCCGGACTGAGAATCGGCCAGCATATCAACGTATGCTTGAGGACTGTCGGAATCAGAATCTTGATCTAATCGTCTGCAAAAGCATTAGCCGGTTCGGCAGGAATACGGAGGATATGCTGATCAGCCTGCGGGAGATCAAGGCTTGCGGGGTAAATGTCTTTTTCCAACTGGAAAACATCAACACCGCCGAAGCCTCGTCTGAGCATATTCTCACTATTATTGAAGCCTTCCGTCAGGCAGAGAACCTCTCGCGTAGCGAGAATATCAAAATTAGCCTGCGCAATAGCGCCGCCACCGGCAAGTCGAGGAACTACAGTCGGCCCTGCTATGGCTATCAGAAAGATGAACATGGTCAACTCATCGTAAATGAACCCGAGGCTGCCAATGTTCAGCTTATCTTCGATGCCTACCTCAAAGGAGCGACCATCAAACAAATCGTAGATCTTCTGAAGGAACTGGGTGTTTCTTCTCCGACAGGAAAAGAATGCTGGT
Source organism: Clostridia bacterium (assembly GCA_017512905.1). Lineage (GTDB taxonomy): Bacteria > Bacillota > Clostridia > Christensenellales > Aristaeellaceae > UBA2862. The sequence continues at coordinate 16,416 of JAFWEL010000062.1, read as the reverse complement.
GCAAGAAATCAGTCGACGACATGCTCAGCAACGAAAAATACGTTGGTGATGTCATCCTGATGAAGACGATCCACATCGGTGGCCCCGGCTCAAAAAGAATTAAAAACCGGGGAGAGGCAGAGCAATTTAAAGCCACGGCATCTCATCAGGCCATCATCTCGCGGGAACAATTTGATGCAGTCCAGAAAGAAAAAGAACGCCGGTGCAATGTTGAGACGAATGGAACTGAACGTTCACGAAAGCATATCCGGTATAAAACTACATTTAGCATGGGCGACTTCCTGACCGAGAGGGCGGAGTAGGCTAACATCTGGTTTTTGTGCATCCTGTATACTCGGGACGAACCTGATCTGTCAACGATTAGTAATCGTCCCGAGTTTAACTCGTCAACGATTTAATTCGTCCCGAGTATAACAGGCACACTTCTTTTATCAAGAATTTAGCTATACTCGGGACGATTTAATTCGTTGACAAGTATAGTAATCGTCCCGAGTAGGGTGCATTTTTGCCTACTCTACCTCGAAAACAGTAGTCTACACCGCTATTTTTCATGTGTTGTATAGACTGAATGGACTGGTTTATTTCTTGGATTTGCATGATTCAGTGATGATGATTGCAGATATTGCACGAAATAGGGCGGCATATCTCAAATTCTGCAAGTGGCATTTTGAAATCATGCAAAAATAATGAACGCCAACTTTGTATCAAAGTTAGCGTTCAGAGGTGGCGCCTCAGGTAGGACTCGAACCTACAACCCTTCGGTTAACAGCCGAATGCTCTGCCATTGAGCTACTAAGGCATATCGTCGGTCTCAACCAACGGAAGTTATTATACCAAAGATGGGAGCTGATGTCAAGGGATTTCTGAGATTTTGGGAGAATTTACGGAATTGTCGTCTACTGTTCATGTTTTTGCAGAAAGGGGTATACCCGCTTCACGACGCCACCTCAAGCGTTCTGCAATAAATGGTGGTCATATCATGGGTATATGTGCTATAATCATGTTTGTACATTCGATTATGGATAGAGGTGAAGGGAATCGTGGAACAGGACCGGCTGCTCAAGCAGTATTTCGGCCATGATGGATTCCGCAATGGCCAGAAGCCCTTGATCGACGCCATATTGACCGGCAGGGATGTGTTGGGCGTGATGCCCACCGGCGCGGGCAAGTCGGTTTGCTTTCAGCTCCCCGCGCTGATGCTGCCGGGAATGACGCTTGTCGTTTCGCCGCTCATCTCCTTGATGAAGGATCAGGTGGCCGCCCTGACGGCCATGGGCATTCCCGCCGCCTGCATCAATTCCACCCTTTCATCCGGGGAATACGCGGAAGCGCTCTATCGTGCCGGCCTGGAAGAATACAAAATCCTCTACGTCGCTCCGGAACGCCTGATGACCGCCGACTTCCAGCGGCTGTGCCGGACGGGTCGCATCCCCCTAGTGGCCGTGGACGAGGCCCATTGTGTGTCCCAGTGGGGGCAGGATTTTCGCCCCAGCTATCTGGACATCGCCGGATTCATCGAGGGCTTGCCCCAAAGACCGGTGGTCGGCGCCTTCACGGCCACTGCCACCGACGCGGTCAAGGCGGACATCGTGAAGCTGCTAGGACTGAGGGACCCCCTGTCTGTGACCACGGGCTTCGACCGCCCCAACCTCTTTTTTGACGTTCAACAGCCTCGGGACAAATTCGGCTGGGTGCTGGACTATCTACGCCGGCACGGGAAACAGTCCGGCATCGTCTACTGCGCCACGCGGAAGGCGGTGGATCAGACCTGCCAGAAGCTGGTGCAGCATGGCATCTCCGCCACCCGCTACCATGCGGGTCTGCCCGACGACGAGCGCCGCCGGAACCAGGAGGATTTCGTCTACGACCACCGCCGGGTGATGGTAGCCACCAACGCCTTCGGCATGGGCATCGACAAGTCCAACATCAGCTTCGTGCTGCACTACAACATGCCCAAGAACATCGAAAGCTACTACCAGGAGGCCGGACGCGCCGGACGGGATGGCGCCGCGGCCCGGTGTGTACTGCTGTTCTCCGCCGGGGACGTCCAGACGGCAAAGTACCTCATCAACGCCTCCTCCGAAAACGAGGCACTGTCGGAGTCGGAGCGGCAGGAGGTTCGCCGCCTGGATCTGGTTCGGCTGCGCCAGATGACGGACTACTGCAAAACCTCCGGGTGCTACCGCCGCTTCCTGCTGCGCTACTTTGGAGAACAGGCCCCGAAGCGCTGCGACGGCTGCGGAAACTGCGTCAGCGAACAGCGACAGGTTGACATCACCCTGCAGGCCCAGAAGATCCTCTCCGGCGTGGCCCGGGTGGAGCGGCGCTATCCCGGCAGCCTGGGGACGACCCTGATCGTCCGGATGCTCCGGGGCAGCCGGGAACAGCGGGTGCAACAGCTGGGGCTGGACGGGCTGTCCACCTACGGCATCATGGCTGACACTGACCGGTCGAAAATCCGCGAGTACATCGACGCGCTGGTGGAGCAGGGCTACCTGGCGCAGACCACGGGCAGCTTCCCGGTGTTGCAGACGACGGAACGCGCCTGGGAAGTGCTACGGGGCGAGGTGCGGGTGACCTATTCAAAACGGATAGAACAGGCGGAAGCGCCGACCCGCCAACGGTCCGAGGATCGCCGGAACGACACGCCGGATGGCGGTCTGTACGAGGCGCTGCGCAACCTGCGTACCGAGCTGGCCCGGGCCGAGGGGGTGCCCGCCTATGTGGTCTTCTCCAACGCCACCCTGGCCGACATGGCCGTGAAGCGCCCGACAAGCATGGATGAATTCCTGGACGTTTCCGGCGTCGGCGAATACAAGGCCACACGGTATGGACGGGCGTTTTTGGAGGCGATACGGAAGTGGGAAGCGAACACGGGAACGGCTCATGTGTAACCGTCCCCGAGAGAGACGAATAGATCAAACATTCTTGCAGGAGGGTTAGAGAATGAAACGCATGATAGCCGCATTATTGATTATTGCCATGATCTCAGTCAGCACATTGGCCGTGGCGGAGGAAAAGAAAGGCTTATGGGGACAAATTGGTGATTTCCTTGGGGAGGTTGCCACCGGAGCCGGGGATATGATGGACAAGGCCGGAGATGCATTGAACAGGGCAGGAGAAGCTGCGGGTGAGGCTGCAAACAGCGCCGGACAAACCATCGGCGATCTATGGTCCTCCGCGGGAGACAAGGCGAGCAACGCATGGACGTGGATCAGAGACTTCACATCAGAACAGGGCAGCAATGTTTCAGAAGCGGCGACAAAGGTCTTCACCGATTTAAAGACCTGGGTGAATACGAACGGCGCCAATGCACAGGAGCAGCTTGAAGCTGTCTTCGATTCCATGGCGGAAAAAATAGGCGTTGCCGGCGATACGGCTGCTCAGATATGGAATTCAATTCTGTCATATGCCAGGGAAAGGAATATTACTCCCATTGTACTCATTAAGTTGACCCTTGCGATCATGGCAAAAATCTATCTTGGCAAAATATCAAAAACCGTCAATATCATGGCCGATGCGGAAATACTGTCCGACGCGAATACCATCATCAGCTGGTTTTGCGACAATCAAATTGATTCAGAAAAAAACGCCGAGAAAGCCTTGGAGCTGATACAAGAGTTTTTGAAATAGGAATTATTGACTTACACGGGAACGGTTGCTGAAAAACACCGTCCCCGTGTAGGTATTATTTCTTCATAAGCTATCACTGAAAAAATCAGAATCTATCCGTTTAATTTCATATACCTGTTCAGTTGAAACACCCAAATTATATTTTATCATCAACCCCATCAATGCGGTACCGTCAATTAAAACAATATTGGAAGCGCGAAGGTTATCTGCATATTTTTTTGCGCCGTCACTGAATTTGGTAGTGGTTATAAACAATCCTTTCGATGCACGTTCACCCTGCAAAGCGCCGGCAAACTTTTGAATTTCAGGTCGTTCTACACTTCTGTCAAGTGCCCACTGTTTTGCTTGAATATATATTGAACTGAATCCCAGTTGGTCTTCCTTTATAATTCCATCAATCCCACCGTCGCCGGATAGCTGAGTTACATAGCCTGCATCATCAATACCGCTTCCATAACCCATCTTAAGAAGTAGTTTGACAACCAACTTTTCAAATTCTCCAGGTGTCAACTTCATGACTTCGGCCATTAATTCTCCTGCAAGCGTAACATTTACTTTCTTAAAGGCATCGTCTAATATTTCTATGGGCGACATCTCTTCTGATTCTTCTTCTGAAGAATTACTATGGCCCGCTTCTGAGCCATTTTGAGAAACAGAATGAAACTCGTTAAACGATTGGAAACGTTCAAGATATTTAAGATCTATCTTCTCTCCGGATGAGAGAGCCTTCTTTCCCTCTTCTGTTATGCGATACTGCCCACGCAAAGGCGTATCAATCAACCCTGCACGATCAAGATATGTCCTTGCCCATGCGACGCGATTATCAAATGTGGTTTGGCGTTTACTGGGCAGTAATTCTGCCAAATCTTGCTCGGAAATATTCATCTTTTTGGCAATAAAAGTTCTGACATCGCGAGCTTTATGCGTTTGACCGTCAGCCAATGCTAAAAGAAATACTCCAAAGAATTCAAAGAACTTTGGTACTGCCATTTTTCCATCTCCTTTAAGACCACGTCTTTCTGATACCGATTGCCCTCCGTCTTTCGACGGAGGGCAAATTATATATGGGGTTATATTCTGCTTATTCCGCGGCCAGCCTCTGGTAGGAAGCGAGGCGATCCTCGGCGTCCTTCTGGGCCTCTGCGAACAGCTCGGGCGCGACGTCCGGGAACTGGCGCAGCAGGGAGGCGTAGCGGTTCTCGCCCTTGATGAAGTCCTGATAGGAGGCCTTCGGGGGCTTGGAATCCAGGGTGAACTTCTTCACGGCAGCGGGGTTGAACCGGTAGGTCTGCCAGTAGCCGGCCTCGACGGCGCGGGCGATCTCCAGCTGGGCCTGGTTCATCTTGATGCCGTGGTTGATGCAGGGCGCGTAGGCGATGATCAGGGACGGGCCGTGATAGGCCTCGGCCTCGGTCATGGCCTTGAGCACCTGGGCGGGATCGCTCATGGCGACCTGCGCCACGTAGACATAGCCGTAGGACATGGCCATCATGCCCAGGTCCTTCTTCTTGGTGCGCTTGCCGGCGGCCGCGAACTTGGCCACTGCGGCGTGCGGGGAGGACTTGGAAGCCTGTCCGCCGGTGTTGGAGTAGACCTCGGTATCCAGCACGAGGACGTTGACGTCCTGGCCCTGGGCCAGCACGTGGTCCAGTCCGCCGTAGCCGATGTCATAGGCCCAGCCGTCGCCGCCGAAGATCCAGAAGGACTTCTTGGTCAGCAGGTCGGCGTCGTCCAGCACGGCCTTGTAGGCGTCAAGAGAGCCATCCTTGATCAGCTCGACCAGCTTCTTGCCGGCAGCCTTGGAGCCCTCCGCGTCTTCCATCTTGTCCAGCCACTCGTTGGCGGCGTTCGCGATTTCCTCGCCATACGCATCAGCGTCGACCAGGGCCTTCACGTTTTCAGCCAGCTTGGCGCGGCGCTGGGTGATGCCCAGGTTCATGCCGAAGCCGAACTCAGCGTTGTCCTCGAACAGGCTGTTGGCCCAGGCGGGACCGTGGCCTTCTTCGTTCTTGGTGTAGGGGCAGGTGGGAGCGGAGCCACCGTAGATGGAGGAGCAGCCCGTGGCGTTGGCGATGATCATCCGATCGCCGAACAGCTGGGTGACCAGCTTGACGTAGGGCGTCTCGCCGCAGCCCGCGCAGGCGCCGGAGAACTCGAAGAGGGGCTTCTTGAACTGGCTGTCCTTGACCATCTTCAGGTTCAGCTGGCCCTTGTACTCAGGCAGCGTCTGGGCGAACTCCCAGTTGGCCTCCTGGGCGGTCTGCTCGTGCAGGGGCTTCATCTCCAGGGCAACCGCCTTGCCGCCCTTGTTGACGGGGCAGACGGTGGTGCAGTTCTCGCAGCCGGTGCAATCCAGCACGGAGACCTGCATGCGATACTTCAGGCCCTTGTAGGCCGGGCCCTTGGCGTCGGTCACCTGGAAGGATTCGGGTGCCTTGGCGGCCTCCTCCTCGGTCAGCAGGTAGGGACGGATGCAGGCGTGGGGGCAGACGATGGCGCAGGTGCCGCACTGGATGCAGGCGTCGATGTTCCACTGGGGAACCGCCACGGCGATGCCGCGCTTCTCGTACTTGGTGGTGCCGGTGGGCACACGGCCGGCGGGATCGATCATGCTGACGGGCAGCTTGTCGCCAGCCTGGGCCAGGCAGGGCTGGATGAAGGTCTTGAAGTAGGGATCGTCGGTCACCTGCACGGGCACAGCACCCTCGGTGGCGTCGGCCCATGCGGCGGGCACGGGGATCTCCACCAGGCCGGAGATGGCGATGTCGATGGCATCCCAGTTCTTCTTGACGACCTCGTCGCCCTTCTTGCCGTAGGTCTTCTTGGCATAGGCCTTCATGTATTCATCCGCCTTGTCGTAGGGGATGATGTCGGCCAGCTTGAAGAACGCCGCCTGCATGATGGTGTTGATGCGGCCACCCATGCCGACCTCCTTGGCCAGCTTGATGGCGTCGATGGTGTAGAACTTGGCGTGCTTCTTCGCCAGCAGCTGCTTCATGGAAGCGGGCAGCTCCTTCTCCATCTCCTCGGCCGTCCAAGGGCTGTTGAGCAGGAAGGTGCCGCCGTCCTTCAGCGCGGAGACCATGTCATACTTGGTGACATAGGCCGGGTTGTGGCAGGCGATGAAGTCGGCGCTGTCGATCAGGTAGGTGGACTGGATCGGGTTGTCGCCGAAGCGCAGGTGGCTGATGGTGATGCCGCCGGACTTCTTGGAGTCATAGGCGAAATAGGCCTGCGCGTACTTGTCGGTATGGTCGCCGATGATCTTGATGCTGTTCTTGTTGGCGCCGACGGTGCCGTCAGAGCCCAGGCCGTAGAACATGCAGGAAACGGTGCCCTTGGGGGCCACGTCCAGCGTCTCGCCCAGGGGCAGGGACGTCTTGGTCACGTCGTCCACGATGCCCACGGTGAAGTGGTTCTTCGGATTGGCCTTCTTCAGGTTGTCGAACACAGCCTTGACCATGGTGGGGTTGAACTCCTTGGAGCCCAGGCCGTAGCGGCCGCCCACGACCTTGATGTCGCCCATGCCCGCCTCGAGCAGCGCGGAACAGACGTCCAGGTACAGGGGCTCGCCCAGGGAACCGGATTCCTTGGTGCGGTCCAGCACCGCGATCTTCTCGCAGGTCTCGGGGATCGCCTTCAGGAAGTGCTTGATGGAGAAGGGCCGATACAGGTGCACCTTGATCAGGCCGACCTTCTGGCGATGCTTGTTCAGGTAGTTGACGGTCTCCTCGATGGCGTCGCAGCCTGAGCCCATGCAGATGATGACGCGGTCGGCGTCGGGCGCGCCCACGTAGTCAAACAGGTTGTACTTGCGTCCGGTCAGCTTGGCGACCTTCTTCATCACCTTTTCGACGATGGCGGGAGTGGCCTCGTAGTACTTGTTGGCAGCCTCACGGCCCTGGAAGTAGATATCCGGGTTCTGGGCGGTGCCGCGCTGATGGGGATGCTCGGGGTTCAGGCCGCCCTCGCGGAAGGCCTTCACCTTGTCCCAGTCCACCAGGCCCTTGATCTCGGCATAGCCGTCCTTGGGGTCGATGGCGTCGATCTTCTGGATCTCGTGGGAGGTGCGGAAGCCGTCGAAGAAGTGCAGGAAGGGCACGGAGGCCTCGATGGCGCTCAGATGGGCAACCAGGGCCATGTCGGTGGCTTCCTGGACGGAGTTGGAGGCCAGCATCGCGAAGCCGGTCTGGCGGCAGGCCATGACGTCGCTGTGGTCGCCGAAGATGTTCAGGGCATGATACGCCAGCGCGCGGGCGGAGACGTGGAACACGCTCGGCATCAGCTCGCCGGAGATCTTGTACATGTTGGGGATCATCAGCAGCAGGCCCTGGGAAGCGGTGAACGTGGTGGTCATCGCGCCGGCGGCCAGGGAGCCGTGCACGGCGCCCGCCGCGCCCGCCTCAGACTGCATCTCCGCCACGCGGACCTTCTGGCCGAACAGGTTCAGACGGCCATGGGCGGCCCACTCGTCGGCGACCTCAGCCATGGGAGAAGAGGGAGTAATCGGGTAGATCGCGGCCACGTCGCTGAACGCATAGGCGACATGGCTGACGGCGGTATTGCCGTCAACGGTAAGTTTGATGCTCAACGGAATTTACCTCCTTTTAGATATCTGTTGAGTATGGACCTAAACCATCATTCTTATTATAAATAATTGAGGGTACAAAGTCAAGCAATCGAGGGGGCGCTGCGCATTTTTTCATGGAACTGTGCTAATTGATCTTGAACACGACCACCGGCCGGATCATTCCGCCGTGATCCGTCACTTCGATGCCGTCGTATTTGATCTCGCCGTTGGTGCGCACTCTGGCAGCAAAGCTGCCGCTCTTTCCGGTCGAGCGGAGCCACCACCAGGCCGAGCCGATCTCACTGATGTGAATGCCTTGGGCGGCGACATAGGGCGTGGGGTAGGCGATCCTGTCTTCATCCGAATCAAAATAGTCCTCGGCCCCGTCAATGTTCAGCACCGAGACCTTGTTGCTCCTTGTTTGGGATATTATTTATAGCTTAATGACATTGGACTCTGAGCTGTAGCAAAAGACACATGATCACCAACGCCTTTTGCGGATGACATGGCCAGGCGTCGCAGTCCGGCAAATTGTCGTCCCACGCCGAGTCTGGGCCTTGACAGGGCGTAAACGTGCCGTTAAAATGATATTGTATTGACGATCAATCAACAACGGCACGGCACCGCCGGGGACAGGAGGCTGCTTATGAAAATACTGAACTTTGGTTCGCTGAACGTGGATTATGTGTATTCCGTGGATTATTTTGTGCGGGCGGGAGAAACGCTGAAGGTCAATTCCCGGGAGGTGCTGCCCGGGGGCAAGGGCATGAATCAATCGGTGGCGCTGGCCCGGGCCGGGGCGGAGGTGTATCACGCCGGATGCATCGGCGCGGACGGCGCCTTTTTGCGGGCGCTGCTGAATAAAAACGGCGTCGACACCACCCTCCTTCGCACCATCGACGGCATGCAGGGCCACACCATCATACAGGTGGACAGCAAGGGCGAAAACTGCATACTGCTCTACGGCGGCACCAACCGCCAGATCTCCCAGGAGCAGATCGACGAGACTCTGGCCCATTTCGGCGCGGGCGACTGGCTGGTGCTGCAAAACGAGGTGAACAACCTGCCCCGCATCGTGGACGCGGCCTATGCCCGGGGCATGAAGATTGTGCTGAACCCCTCGCCCTACGAGGAGGGGCTCAAGGCGGTGGACTTCGGCAAGCTGTCCTGGCTGCTGGTGAACGAGGTGGAGGCCTGCCAATGCTCCGGCAGCGACGAGCCCGAGCGGGCCTGGGACATGCTGCACACCCGCTACCCCGAATTGTCGGTGCTGATCACCCTGGGCAGCGCGGGCAGCATCGCCCACCAAGTAACCCCGGAGGAGATTGACACCGTGCGCCAACAGGCGTTCAAGGCCGAGGCGGTGGACACCACGGCGGCAGGCGACACCTTCACCGGCTACTTCATCGGCGGCCTGGCGGAGGGCCGGCCCCTGGCCCAGTGTATGCTTCGCGCCAGCGCCGCCTCGGCCATCAGCGTCACCCGCATGGGCGCGGCGGTCTCCATCCCGAAGAAGGAAGAGGTCGAGGCGATGCTGGCGGAGCTGTAATACCCAATGAATTACCCGAAGCAATACAGGCTTGCAGGGCAATGCCCTGCAAGCCTGTATCCTATAATATAATGTTATTCCAGCAAAAAGCAGCTGGTATACGCGATGGACTGGGGGCCATAGTAGTAGCCCAGGCCGTTGGCCTTGCAGGTGTCCATCACCACCAGGCCGCAGGCTTCCATCGACGATACGCGCTTGTCCGGAAAGCGACAGGGCGCGTCGGGATAGGTGCATTCCTTACAGCGGGTACAGGTGCCCGCCCCCAGGGCCAGCAGCCCGGGCCAGGTCTCCAGCAGCTTTTCATGCAGGGCGGCGAAGTGTTCCTTGTGGGCGGCCTCGGCCTCCATCATGCCCTCGAAGTCCAGAGAATCCTCCACCTCCCCCACCGTCTGCACCAGTATGCCCCGGCTGTATTGCGCGAATTTCTGCCGCAGGTCCTCCAACTCCCCGCAGGCGGGGGGACAGCTCCAGTTCTTGCCGTAGGCGCGGCAGGTGTTGGCGCTGCACATGGCCCGCACCTCGTCCTTTAATTCCAGCGTCGCCACATCCAGCGGCGCGCTGTGGGTAAAGCCCGCCTCCGCGGCCAGAGCCGACAGCGCTTCCATATTCAACATGACAAGACCTCCCGTTCAATCCTCGTCCTCTTCCTCAAAGTTCAGCTGCTCCACAAACTCGTCCTGGAATTCCGGCAGCGTGGCCAGCTCCAGAAATTCGGTGGTCCGGGCCAGGGTATCGGCCTCGGCCCAGGCGTTGGCATCCGTCAGCGCCAGCTTCGCCCCAGCTCCGGCGGCGTTGCCCACGGGCCTGATCCTGCGCCGCAGCTCGGCGGGAATCAGCCCGATGGCACAGGCGCTGTCCGGGTCGATGTAATTGCCAAAGGCTCCGGCGATGTCCACCTCTTCGATGTCATCCAGCCCGACGCCCATGCGGCCCGCCATCAGCCGCAGCCCCGCGGCCATGGCGGCCTTGGCCAGCTGCACCTCACGCACGTCCTTCTGGGTCAGGTAGACGCCGGTGTCCCCGATGTCGAAGCGGTCCCCGGCGGCCAGCCGTCCGGTGCCGTCCATGTCCCCGGATTCCAGCAACGCCGCCACAATATCCACCAGGCCGGAGCCGCAGATGCCCCTGGCCGGGCCTTCGCCGATGACGTGCCAGCGAAGCGCGCCGTCCTGGAGCCAGGCGTGGTCGATGGCCCCGTCCGCGCCCCTCATGCCGCAGGTGATCTTCGCGCCCTCAAAGGCGGGGCCGGCGGCGGTGGAGCAGGCGACGCGCCGGTGGCGGTTGCCCAGCACCAACTCGCCGTTGGTGCCGATGTCGATCATCAGGGTCAGCTTCTCCCGGCGGAGCCAGTCGCCGCTGAGCAGGCAGGCCACGGTATCCGCGCCCACAAAGCCGCCGATCACCGGCAGCATGAAAAGCAGCGCCTCCGGGTTGGCGTCGATCCCCCATTCCGACGTCCGCAGCGTCAGCGGCTGGCTGAGGGTGGGGTTGTAGGGGGCCTTCACCAGGGAATCCGGCGCGATGCCCAGGAACAGGTGGTGCATGGCGGTGTTGCCCGCCAGGGACACGGCGAACACCCGCTCCCGGGGCACACCCGCCCTGCCGCACATCCTGCCCAGCATTTCGTCGATGGCGGTCCGGGCGCACGTCGACAGGTCCTCCACGCCGTTTTGCAGCGCGTAGTCGGCCCGGGAGATCACGTCGCCGCCGTACCGGGCCTGGGGATTGCGCGCGCCGTCGGCCACGGCCACCCGCCGGCTGTTGACGTGGATCAGGTAGCCGGCGATGGACGTGGTGCCCAGGTCGAAGGCGGCCATGTACAGCTCAGGCTCCGCCGCGCTGACCTCCAGCACACGTCCCCCGGCGGTGACGGCCCACACGTCGCCCTTTTGCGCCGCCAGCAGCTTCCCCAGCGACGCGCACAGCCGGGGGTTGGCCTCCGTCACGGGAACGCCCGCCGCCTCCAGCGCGCCGGCCAGCCGCGTCCAGTCGGCAGAGCTTTCGCCCCTGGGGCAGGGCGGCACATTCAGATGGGTGGGGCGGACCACGGGATTCCAGCTGCCCGGGATGGCCTCGGCATCCGTCAGCACCCGCAGGTCGCCGCCCTTACCTGCGGCGCGGACCTCCACGTCGCCGGCGACCGGCGTCTGGCACATCAACGCCTCCCGCCATGCGACCTCCCCAGCGCCCCGGTATTCACAGCGGCACTTCCCGCAGGTCCCCCGCCCCCCGCAAGGCGCATCCGCCTCCAGCCCTGAGGCGATCCGCGCCGCCAGCAGCGTAGAGCCCGCTGAAACGCGCACCTCGCAATGCTCGTCGATGAATCGAACCGTGTATTCCATAACGGCCTCCCGTGTGATGCAATTAAACAATTTAAGCCCTTTATAATCTTATTTTAACCTATTTTGGTGCTGTGTGCAACAGGGAAATGAGAAAAGCAGAAATATCGTTTGAATCTACAAGCAGATACCAAAGGAAAACAGAAGAAAGTCACGGATCCCTATTGAGAAACAGGCGGGGTTGTGGTAGAATGCAATATGTGACACATTGCGTTGTTTCCACGATCGAATACTACGAATACAAGGTGCTTCAGGAATTGCTCGGCGCAAAGGTGCGGCATATTATCCCACCCATTGAAACGGCGGAAACATTCAATGCCGGACTTGTAGCAGGCGCGGACGCTTTGAGCAAAGAATACATAGAGAACCCGATTATCCGGCAATACATTGATAATCCTGAATGCACTATTATTCTGTTTGAAAACCCGCCCTATGCGGAAACAATGTCTATAGAATGGCATAAGAAAAAGCAAAGTAAAAAAATCATCAACGTGGAAAAACAGCTATATTGTAGGTGAGATGAAAAAAGAAGTAAAAGGCGCTGCTTCTAATGATTTGGGAAATGCGTTTATTTGGTCGGGATTCAAATATTATCTGCGCCAGCCCACGGACAGCTACATCGTTTATTCACCGGTCAAATATTGGAAAGCACAACATTTGATTGATAGGAAGTTTTTGGCCGGTTTTGGCTTTAGTAGGCGTTATTTCCATACGAATATCGATGCCTTTATAATGTGTGCTTTATGGGGTAACGAACCGGGAGATTCGTAAGAGTTTTCTGTGTCTGGTCATAATATTGTAGATGGTTTGCTTTCATATACAGGAGAATTACCTGTAAAACAGATTCATTCTCTTTTTAGTCATAAGTATTATGATAGCAGAATTATATCTACTGATACGACGGATGGAATACTTGTCGGGTTGAACGGGATAGAAGCGCCAACAGATGTAAAACGTAGGATTCTCCCACGGTACGGCAAAGATATTTTAGGTTACATGGTTGCGGATGGTTCGGGATTTGAAAATCCAGACACACATTCATCTTATGACGGCGTAAAAAACCCATGCCTATGCCTCCCGCTCCTCGCGGGTCAGTCGGATTTCCTCGTTGATTTCATCCTGGGACAGATCTCCAATGCCATTCGCCCGGGCCTCGGCGCGAAGCGCCATGAATGCCCGCGTCGCGCTGTCCCGGGAAACCTCCGGCTCCGGTGCGGCGATATCGAAGGGAATGCGGCGCTCCCGCACCACCGCTCGGGCAAACACGTTGATCGCCGTGGAAGCCGTCATTCCAAATTCCTGGCACAGCCCGTCAAATTGTCGCTTCAGCCCTTCGTCCATGCGGACGCTGAATGTTGCCTGGGGCATAACAACACCTCCTGTAGCTCTATTATATTGTTTTAGGTTCATATTGTCAATAAACCGAACCTTTTCGGTGCAATTTTATTCTTTCCCCAATCCCCCTTGAATTTCCGCCTAAAACGATGTATTATTATAATAAGAAAATATGGGCCTCGCGGCATCTCCGCGGGGTTTGAAAGGAAGTCATCATCATGAGCATCGTGAAGAAGAGCTTTGGCAAGCTGCCCGACGGGCGCGAGGCCGATTTGTACGTGCTGACCAACAACTCCGGCGCTTCGGTGGAGATCACCAACTACGGCGGCATCATCCGGGCCATCAACGTGCCGGACAAGGCCGGGAAGATCGGCAACGTGGTGCTGGGCTACAATGACGTGGCGGGCTACTGCCCCACGACGGGCTACCTTGGCGCGCTGATCGGCCGCGTGGGCAACCGCATCGCCAACGGCGAATGCACGCTGAAGGGCGTCAAGCTGACCCTGGCGAAGAACGAGAACGGCATCACTCACCTGCACGGCGGCAACGTGGGCTTCAACGAAAAGCTGTGGGACGCGACCCCTATCGAGGGCATCTGCGAGGACATGCTGATCCTGAAATACACGAGCCCCGACGGCGAGGAGGGCTATCCCGGCGAGCTGAAGGTGATGGTCACCTACACCTTTACCGACCAGAACGAGCTGCTGATCCGCTATGAGGCCGTTTCCGACAAGGACACGCTGTGCAACCTGACCAACCACACCTACTTCAACCTGAACGGCGAGGCCGGCGGGAAGAATATCGAGGACCACATCTTCGAGATGAACTGCGACACCTTCACCGTGGTGGACGCCCACTGCATCCCCACCGGCGAGCAGCGGGACGTGACCGGCACGCCCTTTGACCTGCGCGAGCCCAAGCGGGTGGGCGACAGCCTGGCCCTGACCGACAGCGACGAGCAGCTGGGCTTCGGCGGCGGCATCGACCACAACTTCAACATCAACGACTATGAGGCCGGCCTGCGCTTCGCCGCCGAGGTCACCGACCCTGAATCCGGCCGCGTGATGGACGTGTTCACCGACATGCCCGCCGTGCAGCTGTACTGCGGCAACGGTCTGCAGAGCGTCAACCCCGGCACCTCGGGCCGCATCTATGGCAAGCGGGAGGGCTTCTGCCTGGAGACCCAGTTCGCCCCGGATTCCATCAACCACCCCGAGTTCATCGACAGCATACTCTACGCCGGTGAGAAGTACGACTTCACCACCATCTTTACCTTCGATATCGCCGAGGACAAATAACCGCCAAGGAGACAGAACAACATGGAAGTCAGAACCCGCTTTGCCCCCAGCCCCACGGGCTATATGCACCTGGGCAACCTGCGCACCGCGCTGTACACCTATCTCTATGCCCGCAGCAAGGGTGGCAAGTTCATACTGCGCATCGAGGATACCGACCAGGAGCGTGAGGTTCCCGGCGCGGTGGACGTGATTTACAATTCCATGCGCACCGCCGGCCTGAGCCACGACGAGGGCCCGGACGTGGGCGGCCCCTGCGGCCCCTATGTACAATCCCAGCGCAAGGACACCTACATGCCCTACGCCAAGCAGCTGGTGGAATCCGGCCACGCCTATTACTGCTTCTGCACCAAGGAGCGGCTGGAGGAGGCCCGCAAGGCCGCCGAGGCCAGGGGCGAGAGCTTCAAGTATGACAAGCACTGCCTGCGCCTGAGCAAGGAGGAGATCCAGGCGAAGCTGGACGCGGGCGAGGAATACGTCATCCGCCAGAACATCCCCACCGAGGGCAAGGCGGGCTTTGACGACGTGATCTACGGCCACGTGGAGGTGGATTGCGACACGCTGGACGACAACGTGCTGATCAAGGCCGACGGCCTGCCCACCTACAACTTCGCCAACGTCATCGACGACCACCTGATGGGCATCACCCATGTGATGCGGGGCAACGAATACCTGTCCAGCGCCCCCAAGTACAACCTGCTCTACGAGGCCCTGGGCTGGACGCCACCCACCTACGTCCACCTGACCCCCGTGATGGTGGAGGGCACCTATCGCAGCAAGAAGACCGGCGAATACCAGATGGCCGTGGACGCCGACGGCAACCCCGTGCTGGACGAGAACGGCAACCCGGTGAAGGCCATCGTGAAGCGCAAGATGTCCAAGAGCCAGGGCGACCCCTCCTTCGAGGACCTGCTGGCCCAGGGCTACCTGGTGGAGGCCGTCATCAACTACCTGGTGCTGCTGGGCTGGAGCCCCAAGGGCGAGCGGGAGTTCTTCACGCTGAAGGAGCTGGAGGAGGCCTTCGACCTGGAGGGCCTGAGCAAATCCCCCTCGGTGTTCGACATGCAGAAGCTGAACTGGTTCAACGCCGAGTACATCCGCAAGCTGAGCCCGGAAAAGTACCTGGAGCTGGCCACGCCGTGGCTGAGAAAGGCGCTGGACCCGGCGAAATTCGATTTCAAGCGGCTGGCAGAGCTGCTGCAGGGCCGCACCGAGGTGTTCAACCAGCTGCCCGGCATGGTTGCCTTCCTGGCCGAGCAGCCGGAATATCCCAACGACTTCTACGTCAACAAGAAGCAGAAGTCCACGCTGGAGAGCGCGAAGGCGGCGCTGGACGCGGCCCTGCCGCTGCTGGAGGGCATCGATGACTGGACCGAGGTCGAGCTCCACGACCGGGTGATGGCCGCCATTCCCGGCCTGGGCATGAAGAACGGCCAGTTCCTCTGGCCGCTGCGCATCGCCATCTCCGGGCAGATGTCCACCCCCGGCGGCGCATTCGAGATCGCCTATCTGCTGGGGAAGGACGAGACGCTGAGGAGGCTGAAGGGAGCCATTGGGAAATTCTGATTTATCGAGCTGATGACGAACTCCCCTTTGGCTAACTTACCGGGGGTATCGGGGGCGGTAGCGCCCCGATCTTTAATCGTACGCGGCGGCGTGTACGCCGCGGGCGGGGCCTTTTTTGCGACGCGAAGC
>JAFWEL010000061.1 GCA_017512905.1 Clostridia bacterium | reverse complement strand
CTTTACTGGCGAGATTCCCGCCCGCTGTATACAGGCATACCGTACTGATCTGGCCTTTTACACCAACGGGCGGAGCGTATGCCTTACAGAGCTGAAAGGATATCAGGCCGCTGTCGGTCAGCCGGTCATCCAGCCCCGCCGCCCGAATAGCCGTATAGATAAGGTTCGGCATATGTTCCACAAGTTAGCTTAACAGCTTGCAAAAGTCATATAAAATGAGATTTGAAAGGAGAATGTAACTTCATGTTTGCTAAAAATTCAAAGGCATATTCTGTCTACCTGCTGTTCCGATTTGTCTCTTCCCTGGCGGTTTCTATGTCCACAGTGCTTTCCATCGTGTACCACCTGGAGGTGGTGCAGCTGGATGCTTTCCAGCTTGTCCTGGTAGGGACGGTTCAGGAGACCTCCTGCTTTCTGTTCGAGATGCCCACCGGTGTGGTGGCGGATTTGTATAGCCGTCGGCGCTCGGTGCTGATTGGAATGTTCCTCTACGGCCTGGGCTTTCTGATGGAGGGTGCGCTACCGTGGTTCGCGCCGGTTCTGCTGGCCCAGGTTGTCTGGGGTTGCGGTGATACCTTCATCACCGGCGCTCTGGAGGCGTGGATTGCCTCGGAGGAAGAGGACAAACCCATAGACAAGGTGTTCCTGCGGGGCAGTCAAATGGGGCAAATCGGCGGCGTTCTGGGCGTGGTGCTGGGCACACTGCTGGGAAACATAAACCTGCAAATGCCTGTCATCTTGGGGGGCAGTTTGTGCTTGTTGTTGGGGCTGGTGATGGTTCGCATCATGCCAGAAACCAACTTCTCCCCTGCTATTGAGGAACGGCAGGGCTTGCTTAAAGACTTTGTCTGCCTGTTCAAGCTCAACCTGGGCTTTGTGAAAGGCGCACCTGTGTTGCTGGCGCTCTTAGCAATCACACTATGCGGGGGACTTGCCAGTGAAGGCTTTGACCGGCTCTCCACCGCTCATTTTCTGGATGACACGGTAATACCCGTTATCGGGCCGCTGAACAGCGTCACTTGGTTCGGTGTTATCAGTCTTATCGGCAACGGCTTAGGTATTCTGGCTTCTCAGTTGCTCATCGCCCGCATGGAGAAAAAAGGGACTGTCAGCCGAACCAGTGTGGTCATGTCCACCAGCGCCGGGTATATCCTGTTCCTGGTTCTCTTCGCGGTGGGGCGGAGCTTTTGGTTCATGTTGTTGGTGTTCCTGCTGGCGGGGCTTATGCGCACCATCAAGGAGCCTGTGCTGGCCGCCTGGATGAACGACCAAGTGGATGAGAAAATGCGCGCCACAGTCTTTTCCACCAGCGGACAGCTGGACTCTTTCGGGCAGATCATCGGCGGGCCTATTGTGGGGCTGGTAGCCCAGCAGGTGTCCATACCCTGGGGGCTGGTCTGTACCGCTTTCCTGCTGTTGCCCGCGCTGTTCTTAGTGCCGGTGGCGGGAAAGAAGCGGGATTGATATGGCATAGTTAAGTTTACTGACGAGCGGGAGATTACTTCCGCTCGTCTTCATTTAGTAGCGCAAAATTTGAGGACTCTTTATTTCCTTATTCGGTATAGCGGAGGCGGCTGTCAATTCGACATAATTTTCTTGTGATACACTAAAAGAGAGTAGTTGGAGTTGTTGGATAACTCCTTGATGCGTTGTTCGAGAAGCGCGGCTGTCGTTTCGTGGCCCAAAGACATTTTGCATATATACTCCAAGTCTTGTGCATCTTGAATCTGAATATTTCTTACCATATCTCCTTCTCCTTCAACACCGATTTATCTACGTATCAAAACGCCTTTCATATACTGCGTTTCATTATGCGTTTTATATACTTCCATCTTTTCCTCTTCTGTACAGCCAATCAGTATCTTGATCTCGGAGTCTCGCTTCATCAAATCGACAATGCACATGATGGCATCGACTGTTTTCTTACCGCTTCCGACCCATACATCAATTCCTGCTCCATCCATAGAGGTAGTATCTCTCAGGTAACCGTAGTCAACCCGATATATGAAATCCGGAAACCTTGGATGGGTAGATCCTTTTGGTCTGTCGATTACGATTTCGGAAGTGTTCACCAACTCATCTAATGATTTCCAGAAATCCTCATTATAATCACTCACCTTTTTTCCCTCCGTCAAGCCCTGATTTCCATGTCACATTATACTCACCGAATGTGTCGAAATCTACCACGGTGAACGGGGAATAATGAAAACTTACCCCCCTCGTGTCCAACTTACCCTGCTGCCTGTCCAACTTACCCTGCTCATAAAAAAACTTACCCTGCTTGGAGGTAAGCCGCCGTCGAATAATTAAATTGTATCAAAGTCGGAGTTTTTATATCGCAGATGGTGTCCTCCAGCGTCGGCTGCATCAGCTCAACCATCATCTTGATGATGTGGCGCGGCGTGCGGAACTGGCCGTTGGTGCCGCTTTGGGCGATCTGGGAGAGCAAGTATTCATACACATCGCCCATGATATCCTTGTTGTTCAGATCCAGGCTGTCTAGTGCATCCACGACCTTCACCAGCACTCGGGCTGAGGGCACCATAAACAGCGCATCCTTCATGTAACGTGCAAAGGCGGTATCCTTGCCGGTGGTCAGGTCATTTTTGATGAAGGGGAACACCTTGTCCGTCATGTTGCTGAACATCGAGTCCGCATCATAATGTCGGAAGTTGCTCCAGCGACAGTTTTGATGTTCCGCGTCAAAGATTGGATCAACAACAGGCATATCAAATGCGGCAGCATTGGCTTCCTTGCGCAGCTCATTGTCGTCGAGGATCTTGATAAACATCAGATAGGTGATCTGCTCGATTACCGTCAGCGGATTGGTCAGGCCGGAAGACCAGAATATATCCCAAATGCCATCGATCTTGTTTTTCAGTTCGCCTGTAACCATGTTACGTTTTCCTTTCCTTTTCAAATATTCGGCAGCTAATGTGGTTTGTTAACAAACATCTCCACATATTATCATATTTGCATTGTTAAGTATACCATAATAACGTACACAATGCAAACATTAATCGGGCAACAATTACCGCTGAATTCGGCATTCCATAAGATATGAGCAATTGTCTTAAATTGGTTGGTTCATGTATTAGCTTCGACATAATCCTCTCCGACGATCCTGGCTTCCCAAAGAAGCAGCAGAAAGTCAAGCCTGGACATGTTGGCGATCTGGTCACCCGTTTCTACACGCGAATCTTCCCGGTTTTTGTCTTCGTTCATGGATTTCTCACCTCTTGTTCTGCCTGTTATTGATGTCAAACAACTCTTCGTTTGGGTCTGTAATCTGGTAGATATCCAAGAAGCGAACGACCTTTTTCTCGCCGTCCACCATAAGCGTAAGCTCCTGGTTGTGTGGATCTGCTTTGATCAGCCTGCCAGTGACCGTCAAATACTGTCCCTTAATCATGTAGGCGTCGTTTTCACTGTCGGTACACATGGCGTAATACTCCACATTGATATAAACGACATTTGCCCGTGCCAGTCTCGAGTTCGCGGTGAGCTTATGGAGTATCTGGAGCCGCCGGTTCAATTCCCATTCTTCATCAGCGTCCAGTTCTACTTTGGGGACATATGCGATTTCTTTCCGCCGGACACGTTCGTCGAATCCGACCAGCGCGGCAAACGGTGCGAATATCTTAGCTCTGTTCAGCCGAGTCATAGCAGGGTGTCGTCTGCTGAACAGATCGCCATCATGAACCGGCCTGTCAAGAAAGATAATGTTGCCATACCTGGCCATAACGGCTGAAGATACAGCCGGAATTGCGTAGGATTGCATGACGCCAGACCTCCCTCGATTATTATAGAATTACATTTTATGCCCGCCGATCTGCTGGCTGCGCTCGATAGCGGTCGCGCCTTCCAACATGTTCTTTCCCTTGATCAGCGCTTTCGGCGCACTGTACTTGCGCCTGACCTCCAGCAAAGTGCGCTGAAGTCGTGCCTCCCGTTCTCTGGCGGCGTAATCTGTGAAAAAATCGAGCTGTTCGCCGCCTTCCTGCAAATTGCCTGCAACAACGCCAAGCCTCCGGATTAACAGCCGGTGATCCACCTTTGTATCGAAGGCATACAGCAGCGCATCCAGAATTTCCCTTGTGCTCGATGTATGCGTCCGAAGCCGAACGGAACCTACCACATGGCCGGGGTGCAGCCTGCCATAGTAGTCCAGAGATACGGGTCCATCGTAGGAGGGTAATTCCTCAAGCGAAACCGGATCAAAGGACACCCAAAAGGAAAGCTCTTTTGTCTTGACACCCCTGGTGACCAAATCCAAAGCGAGCTGATCGATCATCTCAGAATAGACCAGGCGGGCTTCATCAAACCTGTAGGGCCGCGGAAGCACCTGACCAACGGAGCGTGAATTGGCCTTGGGGCGATAGTTCTTTATATCGGCCAAGGTACACGGTTCCTTGCCCCAGGCATGGTCAATGAGAATCTCCGCGTCGATGCCGAACAGTCTGTACAGGAACTCTTCATCAGCTATCGACATCTGTGCGATGTCTCCCATGGTGTGTATTCCGTACTTCGCCAACCGCCTGGTTTTGCCAGGCCCGATCTGCCAGAAAGCTGTGAGGGGCTGGTGACACCACAGCAGCATCCGGTAGGATAATTCGTCCAGCTCCGCAATCCGAACACCATCCTGATCCGGCGGAGCCTTCTTGGCCACGATGTCCATGGCGACCTTGGCAAGGTAAAGATTGGTTCCGATCCCGGCGGTGGCTGTGATGCCGGTATTCCTCAGCACATCACGGATCATCTTCATGGTGAGGAAATGTGGTGTGCTCATACCTGCCTGCGTGGCTTCGTTACCGTACATCTGCATGTAGTGCGTCGCCTCAATGAACACCTCATCGATGGAATAAACGTGGATATCCTGCGCCGCAATGTATTTCAGATAGATTGAATAAATCTTTGCCGATACCTTTTCATACAATGCCATCTGTGGCTTAGCAACAACATACTTAACCTTAGTGTGATGCTGGGATTCATACAGCCGGATCGCTTGCCTGGCCTCAAATAACCTGGGGCGGCTTGGAACCCCCATGGCCTTGAGAGATGGACTGACGGCAAGGCAGATTGTCTTATCGGTACGACTTTCATCAGCTACAAGCAGATTGAAGGTCAGCGGGTCTTCTCCACGCTCAACACACTCGACAGAGGCATAGTAGGACTTGAGATCTATGGCAATGTACACGGGGCGTTGCACATTCCCACCTCCTCAGCCGTGAAATAGAAATACCTTACGAAAGCACATGTCAGAGTCCACATCATGTTTGGACTTTTCTTTCGTAAGGTGTTGACCAGATTATATCATCGAACAAGCGTTCCCGTCAATGCTTCGAAAGCATTACAAAAAGATTTCATTTCATGTTCGATTCAGCCGGTCAACATGAATTCGACGCACATCAGAACAACAGAGGTGGAATTCAATTGTTGGGGAGGCGGAAGCCTCCCCGGTCGCATGATTCTACATTTGCACTATGTGCATTGCCCCCGTGTGTCACGCATCCAGGGCAAACTCTTCATCGTCATCCAGATCAATCTCATCGTCCTCATCATCCTCGAGAGGCGCGGGCTCCGCCTGGACAGCCTCGACGGGATTCTGAACCATCTTCTCCCGGATCTGCCGGTCGAGGTCATCGAAGATGTCCGGATGGTCCAGCAGGAACTGCCGGGCATTGTCACGGCCCTGGCCGATGCGCTCCCCGTTGTAGGAATAGAACGATCCGCTCTTCTTGATCAAGTCCATCTCCACGGCAAAGTCAAGGACTTCACCGGTCCTGGAAATGCCCTCGCCGTACAGCATGTCCACGACACAGCCCCTGAACGGCGGAGCCACCTTGTTCTTCTTGATCGTGATTTTGGTGCGGTTGCCGATGATCTCCTTGCCTTCCTTGATGGCTTCGCTCTTGCGCACATCGATGCGGATGGTGGCGTAGAACTTCAGCGCCTTGCCGCCCGTGGTGGTTTCGGGATTGCCGTACATCACACCGACCTTTTCGCGCAGCTGGTTAATGAAGATGACCACAGTGTTGGTCTTAGAGATCACGCTGGTCAGCTTCCGGAGGGCCTGTGACATCAGCCTGGCCTGCAGTCCCACATGGCTGTCGCCCATGTCGCCCTCGATCTCAGCCTTGGGGACAAGCGCGGCGACGGAGTCCACTACGACGATGTCGATGGCCCCGGAGCGCACCAGCGCTTCGCAAATGTCCAGTGCCTGTTCACCGTTGTCCGGCTGGCTCACATACAGCTCGTTGATATCCACGCCCAGCTTACCGGCGTAGACGGGATCGAGCGCATGCTCCGCGTCGATGAAGGCCGCAGTGCCGCCCAGCTTCTGCGCCTGCGCCACGGCGTGGAGCGCCAGGGTCGTCTTGCCGGAGGATTCCGGCCCGTAGACCTCCACGATGCGCCCGCGGGGAAGGCCGCCCACGCCCAGCGCGGCGTCGACCGACAGACTGCCGGTAGGAATGACATCAACCTTCTCCGTCAGATTCTCACCCAGCTTCATCACAGAGCCCTTTCCGAAATCCTTCTCAATCTTGCCCAACGCCACTTCCAGCGCCTTTTTACGGGCATCGACGTCAGTCAGAGCAACAACCGTGCCCTTGGTGTCAGTCTTCTTTGTAGCCATGTATCGTGTCCTCCTGCATCATTTCTTCATCCGAGTTCTCTATGACTTCTTTCACATCATGATCTGTGTCGACGGGTTCCTTCTGGGCGTTGACCTTGACCCTGCACAGAATACCACGGGGCAGAACGTAGAGAACGGTCGCCTTGGCGGTGTCGCCGATCTTGTCGTAGAGCCTGCCCGCGCTCATGCTCTCCCCGATGACGGTGTGCGGGCTGTTTGCCACATAGCCGATCTTCCCCAGCCCCTTGAGCTCCGCCCGGATGGCCTCACGGTCGTACTCGTTATCCGGGTCTTTGATCAGCCGGATTTTCATGCCGGGGGTGATGAACTCCTGCCCGTGATAATGGCCGGTGCCGGTGATTGTGATAACGTTCATGCCGCCGCCTCCTTCAACAATGTCTTGCTGGGGCCGTGCCACATCAGTTTCTCAAAGGAAAAGCCCAGCCCCAGCCGTTTGGCCGTCTGCCTGTCCACGTGTGCTGTGCGCACCACAGGCACCTTGAAGTAGATCCCAAGGAAGCCGCGCTTCCAGATCCAAACCAGGTATTTGATCTCAGCCATTCTGCCGCTCCTTTCGCACGGATTATGCGGCCAGCATCTCGCTGATGTAGTCCAGATACTCGTCATAGGTTGCGAACATGATGCACGAGCCGTCCGGAAGGATGCCGACGTAACCGTTGCTCGTGTAGAATCCCCTGGGTGTAAACATGATCGTTCCCTCCATTTCTCAGGTCAATGCCGGTATCGGCAGAGTGTTCGTGGTCGCAATGCAGTCACGCCATTTTCCTTCCGTGTGGGTGATGAGCCCATTCTCTTCCAGAAAGACCAAATGCTGGGAGATGGTGCACGTCGAGCGAACGCCTACAGCGGCGGCCATCTCACGGATAGTGGGACTGTATCCATGGTCCTCCCTGAAAAGAATGATGAACTGCAGCAGCTTGTCGCGGGTGGGACACGGACGGGATTTGCGCTCATATACGCCTTTTGCCATTCTGACCAGCTCCTTCCTGGAGAGCATTGTCTCTCCCTTGATCTGAATCCAGTATAGCAAAAATCAAGTACCTCTGTACGTACTTAGTCAGGATTAACGACCTGAATGAGTACATCCAGAGGTACTTGATTAGTCACTTTTCCGCCAAATATCGGAACAACCCTTATTCTACGTCTGTGGAATTATGGCTGTTGGTAATTCCTCATCACGTTTTCCCCATATTCCCGAAGTTTATTGACCACATATCCTGGGGAGGTGACGCGGATATCAGGGCCAAGGGCAAACAGCCAGCCAAAGAACTGTGGGCTTATGGCCAGCTCGGCCCTCGTTTCAAATTCCTCATCGTTCACCTTGGCGATGGGAATGTCGCGACCGAACCGGTCGATCATGATGCCTATCATCCAATTCTTCGCCTGAAATGTCACCGGTACGATGTCCCCGCCGTACATGCCGAACAGGCTCTTCTTCCCGTATTCCTCTTCGTGATAGAGCTCCCGGCCCGCACGGGGATCACCGGTCGCCTTAATACGCAACATCTTGTCGACGCGGTAATGCTTCAGGCTGCTGCCTTCCACAGCCACCATGTAGTAGTTTTCATCATCAAAGACCAGCGCCCACGGGCTGACCACATATCGTTCGCCGTCCCGCTTCAGCTCCATTTCCTTGTCCAGGCCCCACTGGTAGTATTGAAACGATATCTGAGAATCGCTGTTGATCGCCTTGTGTATCTCGTCCACATTATAGTAGATGGACTCGTTCATGGACTTGATCCTGCCAGCGATCAATACATGACGATTCAATTCCTTTGACTGAGGTTCGCCCGCCAGATCGGACAACTTCTTGATCAGCTCACGGGATTTCCGCTCGGTAATGAAGCGCGACGCCTGGACAGAATCCACGAGCAGCTTCAGCTCCGCAAGCTGGAACTGCCGGTTGCCCACGAAATAGTATGTGTTCCTTCCGCGCTTGTCGGCGATCACATCCACGCCGAACTCCCGGAGCGCTTCGATGTCCGCATACACAGCCCGGCGTTCGACGGGGATTCCCTCGGCGTCCATCTTCTCGATGAGCTCCTGCAGCGTGAGCGCATGGCTTTCATCGGTTTGCTCAAGGAGTATCCGCATCAGGTACAGCTGTCTCGCGCTCTTCTTTTCCATTCAGATCACCCCAGTATCACGTCAACCGCCCTGCCAACAGTATCTCTTTTCAGATAGAAGGCAGCCGCTTTCTGGTGTCCACCGCCGCCGTGTTGGCGGCAAATGTCTGTCAGGTCGATGTCATCGCGGCGGGTTCGCAACGATACCCCGGCGGGCAGATAGCAAACCGCGACGATATCCATATTTGGATGTTTCTGAAACACGTACTCTGCCATCAGGGAGATGTCCCTCTCCGCAAAAACGACGGCTGTTTTGTATCCGTTGAAATCCGTCGTGACCATGTCCCTTTCCTTTTTCTCAAAATACCGTTCCCGTTCCTCGAAATAGTGGGAGACTGCAATTTCAAAGAAGTGAGGGATGGTGAAAGGTTCGTCATCGGCCAAGGACTGAAGTACCATTTCCTCGAAACCGCGATGCCCCACGAGAACATGAAGCGCGTCCAGTCGCTCCGGGAAGGAATCCGTGCCCTTCTTGAACTGCCAGGTATCGAACTGTCGGATGCTGTCGACAAAACTCCTTATCGCGGCGCTTGCATCGGGAAGAAGCGCCCTGGCCAGCAGGCTGGTGCCACACTCCCCGCCAGAAATGTCAATCGTCATCCAGGGCCGCCGCACCGTTATCGGATGATGGTCATACATGGCGACGTCGTAGCCGTCCAGGCGCGTTGCCGTTTCTTCATTCACGGAGATGTCCGATATGATGATCTTTACCGGCTCCTGCAGCTGATCCAGAAAGAAATTGATCTCGCTATTTATGGATTTATAGGAACAGTATCTGACAACGAGATCATCCGGAAAGGCGAGACGCGCCACGATAGCGCATCCCACCCCATCCAGATCGTCGTGGGTAAACAGACAGGTCATGATGACATCCTCCGCAGCTCATTGTTTCCATTATAACGCACACTTACGGTTTCGGCAATCATGCGGAGAGAAAATCCTCATTCAGCATCGTGATTTTCTTTTTCAGGCTGTCGTAATAGCTCTTGATAGCCAAGTATTCATTCCATAAAGGGCACTTGGGAGATTCAAACCAGGACACCAACTCCTGGCAGCCCACTCTGAACTCATACAGCTGTTTCGTTTCGATTTCCATGTCCCAGCGGACTACATTGGCATCCAATCCGCGCTCCCGGTACGCTGAGATGATTCGACGCTCCTCGGAAGGGTCTGCCGGTGTGTCCTGCGCATGATCAAAATAGATCTGCCTGGTGAAGATGTCCTCATGCGGAATCTCGTCAGGGACAAGATCGTCGTGCAGGAAGGACTCCTTTTCCAGAATATAGAGCAGAATCGCAGACTGCGGGTTGAAGGGCATATCGATGTCCTTCCCGACCACATAAGGAATCGTGGGATACTGGTTCATCAGATACGACCAGTAGCCGGGAATGCCATCCTGCTGAGACAGGCAGCGTTCCAGTACAGGGATGATCATGTGTTCATCAACACGTTCCTCGGCCATTTCGTGCAGCATGGAGAAAACGCAGTCCTCCATGGTCCGCTTCTGCTGGGCTTCAAAGAACTCAATCTTCGCAGTCAACTGTGCGTCCGACTTGTCCCTCAGCCAGCAGGCGCAGAAGTATTCCTGGAAGGACCTGTGGATAAAGCGGTACTCTGTCCGGCATTCATCCATGATGCACAGATTTACGCAGGCGTCGATCAGAAACTGGTCCGTGCCCGTCCTGTCCTTCACCTTCCGCCAGGAATTCAAGGAGGACACGATGCCTATGAACTGGTCTTTCGTGAACTCGAACTTCTCCCGAAAATACGTCTTTGCGCAGAATTCCGCGAAAATGTCTTTGAACTCTGTTTCGCTCAGCTTGCTCCGCAGGTCCCGCATGAATCCGTCCTTGTTCAGGTCATGCCGCTGGAAGAGCACGGCGAATGCCTCATTGTAGAACTCATGGCGGCGGGTCGGGATTGTGCGGTGCTGTTCATATATCAGCATCATGATGGTCAGGAGCAGAGGATTCTTGCAGAATGCCTCATCGTGAGAGTACAGCTTGCTCCTGACGAGATCCTTGAACGCGGCGCGGCGTTCCGGATTCTTCTCCATGAACCCCACCCTGTCAACCAGCTCATACACCTGCTCGATCCGCAGCCCGCAGACCTCGGCGACCCTGAACTGAGTATAAGAGCTAAAGTGATTGTCGAAGGGTCTGGATGACATGATGAACTGGCACTTCGGATAATCCTGAACAATCTGGTTCAGCATGTTGCGCAGTATGGCGAAATCACAGCTCTTGACCTCATCGAGTCCATCCAGCAGAAGGATGGCCTTTCCACTGTTCAACAGCTCCCTCAGAATGGCAGCGTCCAGGCCGGGCCACTTGGGCTGGGTCTGATCCAGAATGTACTGCTCGAGAGTGCCCCCAGATTGATAATTCCGCAAACAGATGAAGAACGGAACCACATTGAGCTCATCGACCCTGTCGATTGTGTCGAACAGGAGATGGCGGAGCATCATGGATTTTCCGATTCCCCCGATACCGTACAGGATAAGCCGGGAACCCACAGTCCGAAGTTCACGCACAGTAGCATTCTGCAGGGCCTTTTTCCGGCTGCTGCCCTTGGAGTCCTGTGGCTGAATGTCGTTGCAGACAAACAGTTCATCGAAATCAAAGTACGGCTTCCAATCAAAGAAGGTTTTCACAAAAGAATACTCTTCGCGGATTCTGTGGAGATAGCTGTCGAGGCCCTGAAGGAGGCTGACCGACACAAGCTCGTGTTTGGTGCCAAAGCCATCGACGATCATGAAATGCTTCATGGGCTGCAGGTCTTCCCAGAACTTGTCGGACTTTATGGTTTTAAGCGTGGATATGCCAGTGGTGTATTTCCCAACCAGAACGACATATCTAAATAAGCCAGCCAGCATCGCACAGAAATCGACATGCTGGAGATATACGAAATCCGTCGGCTCCCATCCGGTCCATGACTCAAACTTCGCTGCATTGCTTTTGAAAATGGACGTGTCGCCCTGAACGACATGTCGGAGCGCCAGAAAAATCTCATTCGCTCTATCGCTGTCAAGCAGCGGAAGCACCTTCTTATGAAACTGATCTGCAAGCTGGTCGGACTCCACGTATAGGAGCATAGGAAAAACTGTTGTCGTACTGCCTGTGGAATCGGGGTCGCCGCAGCCTTTTTTACCTGGCGTCTTGGGGAAGCCACGTTCGCCTGCAAAAATCCTGCTGACATACTTCTGATCCGAGGTCAGTGTTTCAGCTGGATCAACGGTGGAAATCAGCGCAGAAAGCAGCTCCGTGTGCGTTATGCCGTCCACAACGCAGTGATCCAGAATGTTCAAATATGCAGCCAGGTTCAGGGTCATAGTGGGCACCTCCAATCTCAGTGGTGTTTTACGGATGCATTATACCAATCGATGCCGCTTCTGTCACCGAACAAATTGCAAAATTGTTACAAAAGATTACCGGAATAATTGGGGTAGTCCTGGGGGTATACTTGGCCTTTGTTTAATTCGCAGATTCCTGTTATCCTGATTTCATCAGCAGAGACTGCTGTGTGCCGGGAATCACGCGCATGGACGCATTCGTGATTCCGATGTTCCCGGCACGACAACACCATACGCAGACGGCCATCGGAAGGCTGGCTGCAATCCGAGACGGAGACTACCCGTTGTGGATTGACAGCTTGATTTCCGTGGCCGTTTTTTCACATGCCTCCGTTCGCCGAAGCGGAATGGAGGTAAACAGATGAAGGTGCAGGAGAATGGGCAGCGGGATATGGGCTACAGGATCGCAAAGTGGCGTACTGAGCTGGGGATGTCTCAGGAAAAGATGGCTGAAAGCATCGGTGTCAATCGTAATACTGTGATGCGTATCGAAAATGGTGAACACTCACCAAGGGCGGACAGGATTACCGCGATTTGCGAAGTCCTTCATGTAACGCCCAATGAGTTATTCGGTATGAACACTTTGTCGAAGGCTCCGGACGACCCCAGACTGTCACAGCTGCAAATGGCGTTGGACCACTTGCCGAAGGAGAAACAGGACACGTTTTTTGAGATGGCAAATGTGCTTATCCGGGGCCTGTTGGCAGACAATGCAACGATCTTTTGAGGCTGGTGGCAAAGATGCTACAAAAACGTAGCATCAAACGCCCGGAATGGGAAAACGTGCACAGTTTACGTTGCTGACTTTTCCCAATGACACTGGTACAATAAACCCAGTTCAAACGAACCGGCACAAACGCACTGCAGGGCGGAGCCGGGGACGCGAACGACGGATGCATCCAATTCACCAGGCTTGAAGCTGCGTTGCAGTTTCGGTGCTTTCCCACGAAGTGGACGGGACCTGGGGCCTTCACTGGCAACGGAAGGGACCCCTGGGCTGTGGCAGACTGCCGGATCAGGCAGGTGTTGCCTGTCCCGCTCAAACCAGGCCGCATGGCCGGGTCAATATGGTCGATTGGAGGCAACATCATGCAGTACGATCTCTTTTCTTGCCCTTTCAGCATGCTGAACCGCATGGCGCAGGTCACGAAGCTGACCATGAAGTCCACCCGGGTTCGCATCGAATTCACCAGAGAAAGCTGGAAGCAGTTTACACAGCTCAACCACTCCGCAATTCCCGCCTTTGTCCGCGCCATCAACATCAAGGCTGACCTGGCGCTGTACATCGTCGCCCACGAAGAACAGAATATCCACCTGGACAACGAGTGCCAGGAGGTGTGCTACCAGCCCGGGCTGTACATGATTCTTCAGCAGAAGAACGGCGTCTGGTACATCACCGACATCTACACGACCGGAAGCGTGTCGGGCTATGCACCGGTATATCTCTGGACGCGCATCAAGCGCGGCTTCCGGGTGCTGGCAGCGCGTGTGCTGATCGGCTGGCGCAGGATTAAGGCATGCAACGACGCAGAAAAAACTGGAGGACAGGCATTATGATTCAGAAGAACGCGAGGCTCGTGACGGCGGAGGCCGTCCGCAGGGGCCACCCGGACAAGTTCTGCGACCAGGTCGCGGACGCTATCCTTGACGCACACCTAAGCTACGATCCCAACGCCAGGGTGGCTGTGGAGGTCATGGCCACGGCGGGCAAAATCACCATCGGCGGGGAGATCACCTCCCGGGCTTCCATCAACTATGAGCAGGTCGTCGCAGGGGTGATGCACAAGATCGGCTACAGATGGCATGATCTGTGCGAGGACGAGGGGGACGAGCTCGACATCCAGATTGCGGTTCATGAGCAGTCCACGGACATCGCCGCGGCGGTGGACGGGCGCTTTCCCGACAGCACCCTCGGCGCTGGCGACCAGGGGATCATGTACGGCTATGCGACAGACGAGACCATGGCGCGGATGCCCCGGGCGTTCCTGATCGCTCAGAAGATCTGTATGCTTCTGGATGAAGAGGCAGCCCACACACCTTGGCTGGGTGTGGACGGCAAGGCGCAGGTATCCCTGAAATATGAAGGCGATCGTGTCCATGTTCACACCATCGTGGTCTCTGTGCAGCATGCGCCCAACGCGCCGGAGGACAGGCTCCACAATCTGGTGACGCAGCTGGTTTACCAGGCTGTGGGCCGGGCGAACATGTGGGATGCTAACTCGAAGCTTCTGGTGAACCCCTCGGGCCGGTTCGTGCTAGGCGGTCCCGCGGCGGACACCGGCATGACCGGTCGAAAGCTGGCCGTGGACCAGTACGGCCCCATCGCGCACATCGGCGGCGGAGCGCTGTCCGGGAAGGACGCCACGAAAGTGGACCGGTCCGGAGCCTACGCGGCGCGGTGGATCGCAAGGAATCTCGTCGCCGCGAAGCTGTGCAAGGAGTGCGAGGTACAGCTGGTGTACGCCATCGGGATCGCATACCCCATCGGCCTGACGGTGAACACCTTCGGCACCGGCGCAAAGCCTGACAGCGAGCTGGCGAAGCAGGTCTGGCGCGTGTTTGACCTGCGGCCTGCAGCGATCATCAACCGCCTGAAGTTGACCATGCCCAGCTACAGCCTGGTGTCAGTATATGGCCACTTTGGCCGGATGGATTTGAACCTTCCCTGGGAGCGCGACGACATGGTGGATCGGCTCCTGGAAGCAGCACACTACTGATTTTAAAGAAGGAGGACAAACATCATGACTATGAGCGTGAAGATGCTCAACGACATCGCCGTCCACGCCGAGGGTCTGGCCAGCGAGGCTGTGGCCATGGCGGAGGCGTTGCGTGCTGTGGTGGACGACTGCGCGGCGCAGGTTGCGGCGAACAGGTCTCCGGACAACCCTACAGGCAAGACTGACCCGGAATGGGTGGAGGACGCGCAGAAAAACATCGTGCCGCCCCAGGCTGAGCCCGGGAAGAAGCTGACCATTGCGGAGGTGCGAGCCTATGTGGCGGAACGCACCAAGCCGGAGAACCGGGCGCAGATCAGAGCCATCCTGAAGAGCTTCGGTGTGGCCAAGCTGACTGAGCTGCCAGAGGACAAGTACGAAGCCATGATGGCGGAGGTAGCAAAGCTGTGAGTGACCAAGTTATTCAGCACGCCGGACGTGGCCATTCCGAACTGGGGCCATCGTCCTCGGAGCGCTGGCTCAAGTGTACCCCCAGCGCCGTGCTCTCGGCGCAGTTCCAAGACAAGCCCTCCGTGTACGCTGAGGAGGGCACTTTTCTCCATGAATTGTGTGAGCTGAAGCTCCACCGGTACCTTGGCGACATGACCAGGGACGTGATCGAGCGCCAGTACGCCGAGCACCGGGACAACGACTTCTATTCGGACGAGGCCGAGGAAGTCACCGAGGTGTACGTCAACCACTGCATTGAGGTAATTGAGGCCATCCGCCTCTCGTGCGCCGATCCCTATATCGCCGTGGAACACAGGCTGGATTTCAGTGAGTATGTGCCCGGCGGCTTCGGCACCGGGGACTTCCTGGCCATCGGCGATGGCGTGATCGAGGTGATCGACTTCAAGGGCGGGCGGGGTGTCCGCGTGAACGCCGACCACAACAGCCAGCTCATGCTGTACGGCCTCGGGGCGCTGCTGGAGTTCGATCCACTGTACGACATCAAGACCGTGCGCATGACCATCGTGCAGCCCCGGCTCCAGAACATTGCGTCCTTTGAAATGGATGCCGACGAGCTGATCAAATGGGCAGACGAGTACCTTCGGCCCCGGGCGCTGCTGGCTCAGAAGGGTGAGGGCGATTTCTGTGCTGGGGAGCATTGCCGCTGGTGCAAAGCCAGATTCACCTGCCGTGCCCGCAGCGAATACTTCATGGAGCTGGCGCGGCGCGATTTCAAGCAGCCCGACCTGCTGACCGACGAGGAGATCGCCGACATGCTGCCTATCGCCGAAGCACTGAACAACTGGGTTCAGGACCTCATGGCCTTCGCCACACAGCAGGCCGTCGAGGGCAAACAGTGGACCGGGTATAAGCTGGTGGCGGGGCGCACGGTCCGCAAGTACACCAGCGAGGCCGAGGTCATCAAAGCCTGTACGGATGCCGGGTACACGGACATCTACAAGACCACCCTTCTGGGCGTGGGCGACCTCGAGAAACGCATGGGCAAGAAGGCTTTCAGGGATGTGCTGGGTAAGCTGGTGTACAAGCCCGAAGGGACGCCCACCCTGGTGCCCGTTTCCGATCCTCGGCAGGCCATCTCCACCGCCGCTGCCGATTTCAGCAACTGACGACCGCCCCACACGGGGAGAAAGGAAAACACTATGTCTACCAAGGTTATCACCGGCAAGTGCCGGGCGTCTTTCGTCCACATCTTCGAGCCCAAGAGCGTCAACGGCTCTGATCCCAAGTATTCCATGTCCCTCATCATCCCGAAGTCGGACACCAGGACTCTCCGTGCCATCCGCGCCGCCGTGGACGAAGCCATCGAGAACGGCATCACCAACAAATGGGGCGGCAAGCGCCCCGGCAAGCTGAGCCTGCCGCTGCACGACGGCGACGAGGAGCGCGACGAGGATCTGGCCTATGCCGACGCCTTCTACATCAACGCCACCAGCTTTGAGAAGCCCGGTGTGGTTGACAACAAGAAGGGCCGCGACGGCAAGCCCATCCCGATCACTGACCCGCTCCAGGTGTACTCCGGCTGCTACGTCCGGGCCAGCATCAACTTCTATCCCTTCAATGTGAATGGGAACAAGGGCGTGGCCGCCGGACTGAACAACGTGCAGTTCTGGTGCGACGGTGAACCGCTCAATGGCCGTGTCCGCGCCGAGGATGAATTCGACGCTCTGGATGTGGAGGAAGAAGACGAGGACGATTTCCTCGACTGACAGAAGCCGCCCGGGTATGCCCCGGGCGGTCATTTCAATTCCTGTTCCAAATCGTCAAAGAGTGGACTGTCAAAGAACTGGCGTACACTGATCTCGAGCCCATCACAGAGCTTCTTGATCGTGTCCATCCTGGCGCTGGCGGTAGTGCCATTGACGATGTCGCTGACTGTAGACTGTGTGACACCTGAAATGGTGCTGAGTTTGTTGATGGTTATCTGACGCTCGTTGCAAAGCTCAAATAACCTTTTGATGACCGCTTCGGATATTGTCATGCTGCACTCCTCTATCGGAAAACCGTTATAAGAATCGTATCAATTTACGGGGAAAAAGTTTAACGGTTTACCGTTGACTTCCTATTCTGCCTGATATAGACTAACGGTATTCCGATGATTGGAGGGGCACGGCATGAGGGTAGCATTTACCGGGCACCGCCCGGAGCAATTGAATATACAACAGGATGGGCTGTCCCAATCCGGGCAGGCACTTCAGGATTTGATCTGGCGGGAGATTTGGACGCAGGAAAAAGCTGGGGCAGACACTTTTTTGTGCGGCGCAGCCAGGGGAGCTGATATTATGTGCGGTGAGCTTGTTCTTGCTGAGAAGCAAACGACTGATCTGCGCCTGAAGCTGATATGTGCGATTCCTTTCAGAGAGCAAGCGGAGCGCTGGTCTTTTGAATGGAAACTCCGGTATCGGGAGCTTCTCAAGGGCGCTGATAAGATCGTACAGGTGTGTGATACTTACCAGCGCGGCTGCTTCCACATTAGGAACAGATACCTGGTTGATAACTGTGATCTTCTCATTGCCATCTACAATGGCGGAGACAAGGGCGGCACAGCCTATACGGTCAACTACGCGAAACAACAAGGAAAAGAGATCGTCATTCTCAACCCGAACACGCTCACACGGGAGGTCATTCCAGCAAGAACAAGTGAATAATAATGGGACGCGCACGCAGAATCCTGCGTGCGTTTCTATTTTCCCGGAGGTGATCTGATGAAGTCAATACTCGGCATCGACATCGAGACCTATAGCCCGGTCCCGCTTCCCAAGACCGGCGTGTATCGCTATGTCGATACCGACGAATTTGAAATCCTGCTGTTCTCCTATACTTACGATGACGGTCCTGTGCAGACAGTGGACATGGCCTGTGGAGAACAGCTTCCTGATAATGTACTTGCCGACCTTGAGAACCCGGACGTGATCAAGGTGGCCTACAACGCGCAGTTCGAGCGGGTGTGCCTGTCCAAGTACCTCGGCCATTGGCTAGACCCGCACCAGTGGCGGTGTACTGCGGTGATGGCGGCTTATCTGACCATGCCTGCCCGCCTGGCCGATGCTGCGGTGGCGCTGGGAGCGACAGAGCAAAAGATGGAGGAAGGCAAGGACCTGATTCGCTTCTTTTCTGTGCCCTGCAGGGCTACAAAGGCAAATGACGGGCGGACGCGGAATCTCCCGGAGCACGCGCCTGATAAGTGGGCGGTCTACAAACAGTACAACGCCCAGGACGTGGAAACGGAACGCGCTGTGCGAAAGGCCTGTGAGGTGCACCCCATGCCGGAATCAGAATGGGAACTGTATGCGCTGGATCAGCTGATCAATGACCGCGGGGTGCGCGTGGATAAGCTGCTTGTCAAACAGGCAATGAGGGTCGATTCAGAGTTTACGGAAGCAGCGTATCAGCGGGCGAAGGACATCACCGGCCTGGAGAATCCCGGCAGCGTGGCCCAGCTGAAGGCCTGGCTGGCCGATCAGGATGTGCCGATGGAATCGCTGGCCAAGAAGCTGGTGCAGGAAAAGGCTGCAAACACCGAGGGCCTGGTTTCGGAGCTGCTGTCCCTCCGCCTGGAGCTCTCCAAGACCTCCATCAAGAAATATGAGACCATCGCCCGGTGTGTGTGCCGGGACGGACGTGTCCATGGGATGTTGCAATTCTACGGAGCCAACCGCACCGGCAGATGGGCAGGGCGGCTCCTTCAGGTTCAGAATCTTCCTCAGAACCACCTGGAGGACTTGGACACCGCTGCTGCTGTGGTGAAGACCGGCGACACAGAACTGGTGGAGATGCTGTACGGGTCCGTGCCGAACACGCTGTCGGAGCTGATCCGCACAGCGCTGATCCCGAAGCAAGGCTGCCGCTTCATCGTGGCAGACTTCAGCGCCATCGAAGCCCGGGTGCTGGCCTGGCTGGCCGGAGAAGAATGGGTGCTGGAAGAGTTTCGAGGTGCAGGCAAGATCTACGAAGCCACGGCGTCGCGTATGTACCATGTGCCCAAGGAGAGCATCGTCAAGGGCAATCCGAACTATGAGTACCGGCAAAAGGGTAAGCAAGCTACCCTGAGCTGTGGCTATGGAGGCGGCGTCGGAGCGCTGAAGAATATGGGCGCGAAGATGCCCGAAGAGGAGATGCAGCCCCTGGTGGATGCCTGGCGGACGGCAAACCCGCACATCGTTGGGCTGTGGAACGCCATGGACCGCGCCATGCGCAAGGTGATCCGAGAGCATTCCAGTGTGCGTGTCGGGAAGATTCGGCTGTACTGGAAGGACGAGAAGATGCTGATCCGCCTGCCGTCCGGACGGGAGCTGTGTTATCTCTCACCGAGAACGGTGACAAACCGCTTCGGAAGCGACGGCATCGGGTACATGGCCCCGGTGGCCAATGGACAGCTCATGGTACAGGAGACATTCGGGGGCAAGGCCTGTGAAAATGTAACACAAGCCACCGCTCGGGACATCCTGGCACACGCCATGCTGAACCTCGAAGCTCACGGGTACAGGATCGTCTTTCATGTTCACGATGAGTGCGTCATGGAGATGCCCGAGGGCACCGGTTCCGTCGAGGAAGCCTGCGCCATCATGGGCCTGACCCCGGAATGGTGTTCTGACCTCCCGCTTCGTGCCGATGGCTACGAGTGCCGGTCATACCGAAAGGCATGAACGAGTTAGCTCAGAGTTATCATACATCCTATTGCTATTTTGAGAGTAAAGAGGGATAGTACCACTACCCAAAGCAAAAGGAGGCGCAGATGATGGAACACTGCAGAATGATCACCTTTGAGGAACTGCAGGAACTGCGGAGGCATAAAGAGGCCTTCCGGCCTTTCCCGGTATGGGTGGAGGCGAACTTGCGATATTATGATCACCCGGTTTATTGGATGCCCCTGGCTCCGGCAATCTTTCAAACCATCTACGATGAACCCGAGGAAGAAGATGTAGAGGTCTACATTGAAGGTGGAGGAACCTTCGAGTGGCTTGCCTACGGGATATCCTGGAGACTTTGGTATGCCTGCGGCGCAGAACGTCCCGCCTGTGATGTTCCCTGGAAGCGCTTTTCATGGGACCACGGAAAGGACGACCATGCATGAACATACCCGGTTCACAGCAAGAGGAGGATGCGACCATGAAACAGATTCATTTTGACCCGACGAACCAGGAAGCCATGAATGCCCTGATGGACGAGCATGGCAAGAGCAAGACCATGTATCCTGGCACCAACGAGCATGGTGAGAGCGTGTACATCTCAATCTTTGAGGACAAGATCGTCACCATGACCTCACAGTCCAACGGCTGGATGCGGAAGAACACCTATTACAGGGACGGGAGCCGGGAGGAAACATTCGAGCGATGAGCAAGGAGGGCTTCACTGTGGCAAAGGCAATGCTTCAGTCCAGGGACAGGGATGGAAGGCATCAGGTCCCACTGGAGGATGTGGAGATTCTTGAAGTGGTCGGCGACAACGACTACATCGTCCTGACGCCGGATGGCATCCGCTGCCATGCGCTGTTCAACCCGTTCACCGGGTTCTACTTCGCGGACGATGTCTACCGCGTTGTTCCCAACCAGAAGGAGGAAACGCCGTGAAGGTATTGATTGTGGAGCCGAGGCAGCGGCCCCGGCGGGCGGACATTCCGCACACCCTGGATGAGATGCAGCGCATTGTTGGCGGCTACATCCAGGCGGTTTACTGGTTCTCCGACCCCGTCGCGCTGGTGTGCGACGATGAGGGAAAGCTCAAGGGTTATGAACTGAACCGCTACATTGCGGGGAAGGACATCATCGCAGGTACGTTTTTCATCTGCGGCCTCGGCGCGGAGGATTTCACCGACCTGCCGGATGACCTGGCAGAAAAGTACGAGAAGCTGTTCCGCTACCCGCAGGCATTTGCGCAGGTTCCCAATGGGATTCTGGTGATCAGCGAAAACGGAAGGACGGAGGTCATCAGATGATCAGCGTTGAAGTGTATCAGGAAAACGGCTACGACAGCCGGGAGGATTATCTGAACAGCCTGTCGGAGGATTATGGGGTCCCCATCGACGCGGTTTATGCCTTGGCAGATGTGCTGGGGCCTGACGAGGATTTCGACGGGCTGGTCAGCAACCTGCAAGACGCCCTGTGCGGCGGCTGGTTCGATGAGACGGAGGAGGACGACGATGACGATGAAAATGCCGACGAAGCGGGAGGTTGAGAGGATCAAGGCCCGCTACACGAAGGGGCTGCGGATCGAACTGATTCACATGGACGATCCGCAGGCCCCGCCTGCGGGCACCCGCGGGACGATCATCACCGTGGACGATGTTGGTGATCTGGTAGTTGCCTGGGACAATGGCAGTGGTTTGAACGTCGTGCCCGGCGTGGATCGAGTGCGAATCATTTCAGAAGGACAGGAGAAAAGCGATGTGGAAGGAAGGAGCCATAGGGATTCCTGATAAGCAGGATAAAGAGCACCACATCATATGCCATTACTGGGTGAAGGTGTATAAACGCCGAAGCAGCCGATTTGGCATCAACGGTGGCAGGATCAGCAAGCTGACGATCAAGATAAACGGCGAGATCACCGCGAACTATGATCGTGGCTGGGATGTGGAACCGAAGGATGAGCCAACCCGGCTGGCGTACATGATCCTGCTGCAGAACTACAACTGATCAGGGAGGACACCATGCTGAGAGAGAAGCTAAAGAACACCTGCTCCTTTGCGGCTGCGCTTGAGGACAAGGACGAGACCGGTTACCCGAGGGCGGAACTGTTCTACGTCCGGGCCTATCACGATGGCAGCCATTGGTGGAACACGGTGTTCCATATTCACAAGGACCTGATGGTCCCGGCGCTGGTCGAAGAAGTGGATAAGGTGTACGTCGCGTTTCAAAAGGCTTTCCCAGATGTAAAAGCGGTGCGCGACTACATCGACCACCATGCCGAGCGTACCGACGACTCCACCGAGGGCAACGCTTACCTGGAGATGGAGCACGGGCTGTACCGCCTGCGCATGATCGCTCGCAAGGGTGACTACAACCTGTACCTCCACGTGCTGAGCAAGGCGGCGCTGAAAGGAGGTAGCCCAGGGTGAGCGAGATTAAGATCAGCGTGAAGCGACTCCCGCCCTGCTGCCTGAGATGCAAGTATTACATGAAGGGAAGAATGTACGGCGATGGGGACTGCATCGCCGCGGGGGCCCCGAAGCCTCTGTTTGATGTGACTGTTTCCCGGCACAGAGCGCCTTTCTGCCCGTTGGTACTGAGGAGTGCGGATCATGCACAGGAACAGAATGATCTTGGAGGAGAAGCCCATGAATAAAGCCTTGATGGACAGGGTGAACACCAGATTTGAGGAACTGGTTCCCCTGGAAGGGAAAGCAGACACGCTGGCCGGTGAGCTCGTTCGTGCCATCTCGCGCATCGGATACCGCTTTTATAACGATGGCGATCAGGTAGGCGTGGGCTATGGCAAGCAAACCTGTAATCCCCCGGCGCGGTTCCTGGCCAGCGCGACCAGCACCGCCATCGGTGATTTGATCCGCGCCCTGTGGCAGGTGACCGACGAAGCTGCTTACCAAAGGCTTCTGGAGATCGTCACGGAAATGACTATGGACTACATCGACGAGCACCCGGAGCTTCGTGAACAGCCCGCCCCGGATATGTGGGATTACCGGGATGAGCAGGAGGACCGGGACGATTACGACGATGAGGATGAATACTGACAAATAGCCCATATATTCACACACCGCACACGGCGACGTGCGCGGTGTTTTTTGCACAAAAACCATGGGAGGACACGATTTTGAAGATCAAATACGATAAGAAGCTGCTGGTGGCTATGGGCAAGAGCCGCATGGCCAAGAGCTGGCAGAACAGGGAAATCCTGTGGAGCGAGCTGTTGGACAAGCTCTCCACCACCACGCGCACCCGAGAGACGGTGGCAGAGTACGCCGCCATGAGCAAGGATGACAAGAACCGCTGCAAGGACGTCGGTGGTTTCGTTGCCGGGTATCTGAAGGGCGGCAAGCGGAATAACGCCTCGGTAGTCAACCGGTGCGCCGTGTGCCTGGACGCAGATTATGCTGACCCCGGCCTGCTTGACGATTTGGATATGACGTTTATCAACGCCTACGCGCTGTACTCCACCCACAGCCATACCTCGGAGCAGATGCGCCTGCGCATCATCATCCCGCTGTCTCGCACGGTGACGCCGGATGAGTACGCTGCCATCGCCCGGCGGATCGCCAACGACCTGACGTTGACCCGCTTTGACCCCACAACCTTCGAGCCTGCCCGGTTGATGTACTGGCCCAGCACTCCGGAGGACGGCTACTATGTGTTCAAGTATGAGGACGCGCCGTTCCTCGATCCGGACGAGGTGCTGGCGACCTATGCCGACTGGAAGGACACCTCGTTATGGCCAACCACCCAGCCTGTGGAAGAGCGGATGCACAGCGCGGCGACGAAGGCCGAGGACCCGCTGGAGAAAAAAGGCATCGTCGGCGCGTTCTGCCGGGCTCACACCATAACCGACGTGTTGGAGCACATTCTTTCCTCCGTCTACACTCCGACGTTCATGGATGGCCGTTATACCTACGCTGGCGGCAGCTCCGTCGGTGGACTCGTGGTGTATGACGACAAGTTCGCCTTTTCCCATCACGCCACCGACCCCAGCTCCGGCAGGCTGTGCAACGCCTTCGACCTTGTGCGCTGGCACCTGTTCGCGCCGGGCAGCAAGACCGATGACGGCACCGTAATTGACAGCGACCAGAAGTCCATCGCCATGATGCGCGAGTACGCTGCCAACGACGAAGCGACCCGGCGGCAGCTGGCACAGGAGCGCATGGAGCAGGCCGAGGAGGATTTCAACGATGTACCCACAGACGAGCCAAACGATGACTGGCAGTCCGATCTGAATGTGGACAAACAGGGCAAGGTCAAGGACACCCTGGGCAACCTCGCGCTGATCCTGCGCAATGACCCTCGGCTGAAGGACATCTCCTACAACATCCACCGTAGCGGCATTGACATCCGGCACGACCAGGATGGCAACACCACACTCCCGTGGCGACAGATCAAGCCCGGCTGGACGGAGTCAGATTTGGGATCGCTGCAGATTTACCTGGAACGGGTCTATGGCCTGTACACGCCGACGAAGCTCAAGGGTATCCTGCTGGCTGTGGCAGCGGAGCGAGCCTACCATCCCATCCGGGACTATCTGGAAGCGCTGCCCGAGTGGGACGGCAAACAGCGGCTCGATCATATCTTTACAGACTATCTTGGTGCCTTCGACACAGCCTACAACCGTGCTGTCGCTCGAAAGATGCTCGTGGCTGCCGTTGCCCGGGTGTATGAGCCCGGCGTGAAGTTCGACAGCGTCGTGGTGCTGGTGGGCCCGCAAGGTCTGGGCAAATCCTCTTTCTTTGCAAAGCTGGGTGGCAAGTGGTTCTCCGATTCTCTGACACTCGGGGACATGAAGGACAAGGCCGCCCCGGAGAAGCTGCAGGGATATTGGATTCTTGAACTGGGTGAGCTTGCGGGGCTTAAGAAGATAGACGTGGAGACAGTGAAAGCGTTCATCACCCGGCAGGACGACAAATTCAGGCACAGCTACGGCTACAGCGTGGAGGATCATCCCCGGCAATGCATCATCGTGGGAAGCACCAACAACAACGACGGCTTCCTCCGGGACATCACCGGCAACCGCCGGTTCTGGCCGGTGACCTGTTCCAACAAAGCCCCACACAGGCCGTGGGAGGTTGAAGAGGTCGTGCCCCAGCTGTGGGCGGAAGCCTTTCACTATTACAAAGCCGGGGAGCCGCTGTACCTTACTGCTGATCTGGAAGCTGTGGCCAACCAGGAACAGGTTGCAGCCTTGGAATCCGATGTGCGCGAGGGCATGATCGCGGAGTATCTGGACACCCTGCTGCCCGAGGATTGGAACAGCATGGATATCTCGGAGCGTCGGGCCTTCCTCCGTGGCGATATGCTCACGGCGGGTAACCGCATAGGCAAGGTCAAGCGCAAGGTAGTGTCCGCCGTCGAGGTGTGGGTGGAATGCTTCGGGCGTGATCCCGCCTCCATTCGACGCTCGGACACCTACGACATCTTTGGCATGCTGATGAAGATCGGCGGCTGGGAGAAGTACAAAGGCAACAAGGGCGGATGTATTCGCCGTCATCCATATGGGCCGCAGCGGTGCTATGTCAGGACGGAAGGCGACTCACAATAGCCAACTGTGCGCTGCATCCG
This sequence comes from Clostridia bacterium, assembly GCA_017512905.1. Taxonomy (GTDB): domain Bacteria; phylum Bacillota; class Clostridia; order Christensenellales; family Aristaeellaceae; genus UBA2862. The sequence continues at coordinate 13,885 of JAFWEL010000061.1, read as the reverse complement.
GGCTTTCCTCCCCCGTTCCATGATCTCACCGATTGCTCTGTTTGGAGACTGAAGACAGCAATGTTGCGGTAGCGGGGTTGGTAACAAGTGCCCGGTTATGTCGCCTTGAACGTTACGTTCCAAATTGAAGGCGATTACACAGGGCCATTTAATAGGTAGAAATCGAATCTGTAACCTTGTAACTGTCTCTCTTTATAGAGTTATTGGTTTTACTAGAAAAAGAATACAGGATACGCCCGTATAAGCGCATATGCACACGCGCACGCGCGCGAGAGTGTGTCCAGAGAATAGGAATTCTGTTCCGGCGCTTGTACTGAAGATCACTTATGTGGATGCAAAGTTCGGCATGTGTTCCGGACTGTGCTACCGCATAAGGGATCAAGGGGCGGACCTTACATGATAAAAAGGGTTGGAGGTGATTATTTGCCCGAGAAAACACTTCTGAACGAAAAAGACCTCCACAACTACCAGAAGTTCTGTGTGGACTTCGTGGAGGGCAAGCCCCAGTGTGCGCTGTTCCTGGACTGTGGCCTGGGCAAGACGGTGATCGCGCTGACGGCGATTTCGCATCTGCTGTACGACAGCTTCGAGGTCAGCCGTGTGCTGATCGTCGCGCCGCTGCGTGTGGCCAGGGATACCTGGATCGCGGAGCTGGACAAATGGGAACACCTGCAGGGGCTTCGCATGGAGCGCGTGATCGGAGCAGAGAAGGATCGCGTCGCGGCACTCTCCCGGCGAGCTGAGCTGTATGTCATCAACCGCGAAAACGTGGAGTGGCTGGTCAAGCACTATGCCGGGCGGCGGCTTCCATTCGATATGCTGGTGATCGACGAGCTGTCGTCGTTCAAGAATTCCAAAGCCAAGCGCTTCGTCGCCTTGAAGCGCGTGCTGGGGCAGTTCACCCGCGTGGTGGGTCTGACCGGCACACCTTCGCCAAACGGCCTCGAAGACCTGTGGCCGCAAATCTTCCTGCTGGACAAGGGACAGCGGTTGGGCCGGACGATGCGGACATACATCGATATGTTTTTCACGACGCCGAACACCTGGCTGCCCTATAAACACGAGCTGAAGCCCGGCGCGGAGGAACAGATCTACGAGCGGATCGGCGACATCTGCGTGTCTATGAAAGCCAGCGACCACATTCAGATGCCGGACCGCATCGACAATGTGGTGGAACTGAAGCTGTCGCCGAGGGAAGAAAAGCTGTACCGCCAGATGGAGCGCGACATGCTGCTGCCTTATGCGGACGGCGACATCCTGGCGATCAACGCGGCGACGCTGGCCGGGAAGCTGCTGCAGCTGGCCAACGGGGCCTGCTACGACGAGTTCCACAATGTGCGCGTCATCCATGACCGGAAGCTGGATGCCCTGGAGGATTTGATCGAGGCGGCGAACGGCAAGCCGGTGCTGGTGATGTACACCTACCAGCACGACCTGGCCCGTATCCAGGAGCGCTTTGGCAAGTACAGTCCTGAAAAGCCTGACGGTGTGCGTGAGCTGAAAACGGCGGATGACATGGTCGACTGGAACGCCGGGAAGATCGCCATCGCCGTGACACAGCCGGCTTCCACCGGTCACGGCCTGAATCTCCAGCGCGGCGGCTCGACCATCGTGTGGTTCGGGTTGAATTGGAGCCTCGAACTATATGAGCAGGCCAACGCCCGGCTGTGGCGGCAGGGCCAGAAGGACACCGTCGTGATTCACCACCTGGTGGTGAAGGGCACGATGGACGAACAGGTCATGCGGGCCTTGCATGACAAGGCTGCCGATCAGAACGCGCTGCTGGCGGCGGTGAAGGCCAGGATCAAGGAGGCGGTGTGATGCTGGAGAGGGACATCATCATAGCTATCAAGATTTATCTCGCGTCGCTGGGGAGCGACGTTTTTTTCTGGAAAGAACACGGTGGACCCTATGGCACCTCCGGGATTCCGGACATCATCTGCTGCTACAAAGGGCGGTTCCTCGGCTTGGAGGCCAAGCTGCCCGGCGGAAAGCTGACGGCGTTACAGCGCCGGGCATTGGACAAGATCAACGCCGCCGGTGGTATCGGGCGGCGCGTGGAGACCGTGGACGATGTGAAAGCCGTGATCGCACAGGCTGACGCTGAGGCCGCAAAAGCAAACGATACGGACATGTGTCCGGGAAAGTGAGTACGTTCATGGAGAAGAAAGTGTATGAGCTGAAGGTCGATCCCGAGCTCCGGGATCTGATACCGCCTCTTTCGGAAGAGGAACATCGCATGCTGGAGGACAGCATCCTGCGGGATGGCTGTGACACCCCACTGACCGTGTGGGACGGCACCATCGTGGACGGCCACAACCGCTACGATATCTGTGTCCGGCACAACATCCCCTTTGCCTATGAGGAGCGACACTTTGAAGATCGGGACGCCGCTGTTTTCTGGATGCTGGAGCATCAGCTGGCGCGGCGGAATCTGAACAGCTACCAGCGGTCTCTCCTCGCGTTGCGATTCGAGCCGATGCTGAAGAAGGTCGCCAAGGACAAGCAAGGCAAGCGGAATGATCTCGATACCAACTTCCGGACAAATTTGTCCGGAAGTTCCACCAGCTACTCCGCCGAAAAAATGGCAGAGCTGGCCGGTGTATCTCCCACGACAATCAAAAAAGTCAAGAGGCTTGAGAAAGAAGCCGACGAGGAAACGAAAAAACAGCTTCGGAAAGGCGATACGTCGATTCACAAGGCCTACACCGAGATCATGAACAAGGAACATGAAGGCGAGACCCGTGTATGTGAACGCTGCCAGCAGGAAAAGCCCTTCTCTGATTTCCGTTTGCCCTCCAACCGGAAGGAAGTCAGGCCTATCTGCAAGGAGTGTGAAGCGAAGGCGAAGCAGGCCGCGAAGGAAGCCGAGATAGCGGCTTCCCTGCCTGTGCCGCCGGAGATCAGCGGCATCGGTATCAAGGATGGCCAGACGGCACACATCAGCCTCGGCCTGCCGGATGACCCCGCTATGTTTGAACAGATGATCGCGCTGCTGCAGCATGCCCAGGATGCCTATATCGCCTCGTTCAAATCCACCATCGCACAGTATCGTCCCAGCATGATCAGCGAGGATCACACCAACATGATCGTGGAGATGATCGACAACATCGCCAACGACACCGAAGAAATCCTGAACACCCATCTGAAGGAGGTTGCGGAATAATGAGCCGGAAGAATCGTAACGGCCAGCGACAGGCCAAGCGTCCCCTCAACCTGAAGGGCATCCAGATGTCCATGAGCATACCGACCGACACACAGGCGAAGACTGCGCCCGCCGTGCCGAAGCCCGGGTTTGTACAGTCTGCCAGCGAAGTGAAAATGTTGGACGCGAAGTGCAGCTATCAGTTCACCCGGCTCCCGAGCACGATTCTGGAGAGCGACACCTCCTATCAGCGTCCCATCGACATGAAGCGTGTTCAGCGCATCGTAGACAATTTTGACCGGCGTCTGGTGAACCCCCTTAAGGTCAGCCTGCGGGATGGGCACTATTATGTCTTCGATGGAGCTCACACGCTGTCCGTGTTAAAGGAGGTCAACAAGTTCGACAACTTCATGGTGGACTGCATGCTGATGCACGGCCTGACCTATGAGGATGAAGCTTATCTGTTCGCGCTTCAGCGTGGCGAGTCTAAGGAAGTGGCGACAGCGGCACGGTTGAAGGCCCTGATGCTTTCAAACGATGAGGCAGCCTCCGATTTCCGCACACGCACCGAACTGACCGGCTTCAAGCTGGCCGGAAATGGACACACCTCCTCGAAGGGCTGCATTGGATGTGTCGCAAAGCTGTGGAAGATCTACGAGGACAGCCCTGAACTGTATTCGGAAACACTGTCCATGCTCATGCGGCTGTGGCACGGCGAGGTCTGGAGCCTGGGCGCGAACATCATCGGCGGCCTGGCGGTTTTCCTGGGTGTCTATGGCAGCGAGATCAACGAGGCCCGCTTCATGAAGCTGGTAGGCGGCGCGGACCTGCTGGCAATGAACCGGCTCAAAGACACCACTGCCCGGAACAAGGATTTCGCCTATGCTTACGCGATTTTGAAGCTCTACAACAAGATCGGGGGCAAGGCTGTGCTGTCTCCCTATGCCCTGTATGAGCATAAGCACTGACCGACAACAGCAAGGAGGGACCGAAGTGAACGAGAAGTGTTTTGCAAAGAAAATCGTGCCGTCGCGGTCCGGCGATTGCATCTGCCTGGACGGTAATTGCCCCGGCTACACCCAGTGCCCTTTCTATAAGCCTGTGTGGAAATTCCAGCACGACACGGAAAAGCGATATGCCCGGCTCGCAGCGCTACCGGAGGATATGCAGAAGCACATCGCTTACACCTACTACAGAGGGTTGATGCCCTGGAGGAGGGATATTGTTTGAACGCGAAGGAATTCCTGGAACAAGTGCGATATGTTGATCGCGCCATAGACACGAAGCTGGAACAGCTCTACAGGCTCCGGAATGAGGCAACGAAAGCCACATCGCTGGTGTCGGACATGCCCCGCGGCGGCTCGCCGAACCTGCAGCGGCTGGAGGACACCATCGTCAAGATCATTGATCTGGAGCGGGAGATCAACAGGGATATTGATCGGCTCATCGATATGAAAGCTGCCGCCAGGGCTTCGATCAACGCAATGGCTAATCCAGATGAGCGCTTGATTCTGGAAATGCGTTATCTGTGCTATAAAACGTGGACGGAGATCGCTGAGACGATTGGCTGCAGTGAATCGAACATCTACAGGCTGCACGGATTTGCACTGGCAAATTTCGCTGTTCCAGTTGATCCCCTCGAAAGGTCATGGAACATCGGCGAAGCAATGAACACTTAACATTAGCCCGAAAAAGTTGGAGTAAAATCGATGATTTGGAGTATCCCCCTGTGCTATAATGTATGCTGTCGAAAAAAGGATAAAGAATCCGAAGCAAGCCCTGGGATGTACTTCCCGGGGCTTTTATGACGCTTACATTTATCATTCACAGATGACTCAAACGGCTTGACTTCCGGCGCGTAAAGAGCGTTAATGTCACTACCACGCGAAAAGGAGGATTTTCGGATGCGGCTCACGAGACACACAGAAGCGGAAACCTTCAACCGCAAAGAGATGGTGAAGGCGCTCGGCGAGTACCTGGGGGTCCGTCCCCACTACGAAGGCATGCCCAGCAAGGCATACACGGTCGGTGCTTTCACAGTAGACTTTGAAGGTGCCATCATCGGTGACGATTTCACCCCGATCAGGGAGTTCCTGATTTCGGAGGGCTACGCACAGCCTGACGATTTTGGAGCTCCCGCGGAGGCGGAGGCCGAGGATGACCAGGCAGCAGACGAGGAACCGGAGACAGGAGCCATCGCGGACGCGTCGCTGGTTTCCATCACCTTTCCGGTTCCGGACATGACGGTCCTCGGCTTGAAGAACCTGGTGTTCATGCTGTACACCAAGCAGGTGTTACTGAACCACGCGTTGGGCCTGGATGTGCTGACCATCGACAAGAACCTGATTTCCAGGCTCCAGGAATACACCCCTGCGAGCATGGAGGAGTTCAGCATGATTCTGAAGGACGCGCATGGCCTCGATATGCTGGAGGGCTTCATGTACGAGGACGGCAAGGTGACGATGAGCTTCCCGCGGGATAAGGAGAATCCCACCGAGTGGGCCCTGTTCGGAAAGCTCTTCAAGCTGATCGTCAACTGCGCACAGTCGGCGACGCGCACCCATCCGGTGCTGCAGACGCCGGACAACGAGCGCTACTACATGCACAGCTGGCTGATCCGGCTGGGCTGTGGCGGCACCGAGCACAAGGCGCTGCGCCGCAGGATGATTCAGAAGCTCAACGGCTATTGCGCGTTCCCGGATGAGACCCGGGCGCAGAAGCACAGGGACAAGTACAAAGAGATCAGGCGGATACGACGTGAAGTGAATGAGGAGGCGGACAGAAGATGAATGAGCGTATGCAGAGGATTCTTGCGGATTTGAAAGCCAGGCAGGAGGCGGGCGAGCACATGGCCTGCCCCCGCTGCGGCTGCGACACCATGAAGCCCGCGATCTACACCAACGCCCTCAGCCGTCAGGCGGACATCATGGTCTGCGATGACTGCGGTATGAGCGAGGCCAAGCTGGCCTTCATGGGCAACCCGATGCCCCTGACACAGTGGGCATGCTTCAGGCCCCACCGTCCCGACGGCGATTTCAAAGCTGTCACCGGCGAGGATGCCTGGAGGGAGATTCAGGAAACACAGCTTGATTACCTGAAGGATGTATTCACGGACTGGATCAACGGCAATACCCAGGATGATTTCGCGGAGCAGCGTATCGATGTGAAGGAACACTGCAAGGGCCTCAAGGAGATTTGGGAGCAGCCCTTCATGGTCACCTACGCTGTGCGCGATGGCGAGCTGGTCCTGCGCTTCCGGATGAACGATGGCAAGATCGAGATTGCCCATGATGTGACGGGCAAGCAGGAGGTCGACGCCTGATGCGGAATGTGCTGCACGAGCTGTTCGACGGGAAGCTCAGCCGGGATCAGATGGAATATGAGAAGGGCAAGGCCTATTCCCGCGCATATGACGCCGCTGTGGTCGCGGAGGAGGAGCTGCTCGAAACGCTGACGGAGAAGCAGAAAATGATATTCCGTGTATTCGAGAACTCCATCGATGAAGCGAATGCCATTCTGCGCCGCGAGGATTACGCCGCCGGGTTCCAGACCGGGGCGAGGATCATGATGGTGGTGCTGGAGGACAAGCCCAGCGAGATTCAACAGATCACCGGTTAGGTTTGAAAGCGGCTTGCCTTGCGGCGGGTCGCTTTTCCTTCGCCCGCGTCGCGCCCACAATGGGCCCACGTTCGGCCCGTGCCCGGGGACTCGAGGGTTTTCCCGACCGCCGCCCGTGGCGCGAATGTGGGGCAAACGTCGCGGCGACGGGCCGCTCGATTTGAAAGCGCTGGAATACAAAAAAACCGCCTCCTCGCGGAAGCGGCAATCTTGCCTGGTGGTTATGCCTGTTTCAAAAGCAGTCGGCAGTTTTCGATGTTCGTGCGCTGGCCATCGGTGAAGTACGCATAATCTGCGACCCACCGACCATAGCGGTCGTAATAAGGGCGAATGCTCTTCACTGTCGCAATCGTGCCCCTCGGCACCTTGCGGCCTTTGAAGACTTCAACGGTGTCTCCAGCCATGATTTGGCCCTGGCTGTGAAGCCATAGGCTTCGGACTTCCTCGTCGATGGGCATATTGTACAGCTCATCGTTATCCCGGCTGCAATCGCCGTAATCGTAATCGCGGACACATTCGGACCGGGTTTCGCCAGTGTAGGGGTTGTAGAAAACAGCAACCACATAGCTGCCGCCAGACTGTTTGACCTTGAAAAATCCTTCCATGGGTGTACCTCCTCTTGATCAGATGGTATTTAGGGCTCAATGGTTCCCGCGACCACCACTCGATTCAAAAGCTGTGCTGCTTTGAACCGTCGGTGGTTTCGGCCCTTACCGGAGGCCATCGTCAGGCGGGTTTGATGAACATTGTTCTTCAGCGTCCTGCCGGTCGAACTCCATCATGAGCTCGAAGATTTCCTGTGGATCGGCGTCGATTCCATCGTGTTGTTTCAGGTCGTCGGCCAGGCTTATGGCGTCGGCCATCGACCACACAAGCCTCTCGCCCTCCTGCTTCATCGGGCCATAGACCTCGCCCAGCAGGAAGCCAGGCAGGTCGAAACTGTTGTTGCTCATAGTGCAGCTCCTTTCATACTTTATTTGAAAGCTGTGTCAGCCAGCTACCGGGTAGGCCGCAGGAGTATTGGCGTGGGCGCGGATGAGTTCTACGCAGTGCTTCGCGATGAGGGGCAGCGCCCGGCGGACGCGCTCTTCGCCGTCCAGCTTGCTGACGAGGATGTGGTTGATATACTCGAAATCGGGGTCGTTGAACCAATCAAGAATGTCCAGACAGGTTTCGAGGTTGTAGACGGGCTTGGAAGTGTTTTTCATGGTGATGACCTCCTGTATTTCAAAGCGTCGGTTTCCCGCGACCGGGTGCGGGTCACCCGGTTTCGGCCCTGTACCGCAGGGCTGCTCATCAGGCGGGGGCGGAGGGTTCGTCGTCGTAAAGCGCGTGAACCATGGCGCTCCATTGTTCCTGGGTGATGATCTGCGCCTTGAAGAGCCATGTGGCCGACTGGTAAGCTTCCTCCTTGCCGTGTTCATTGGCAAAGTGCTGCACGGCGGTGATGCAATCCTTGGTGTTAAAGTTGTTATCCATGTGGTGACCTCCTTGCTGTGGCTATTTACTGTATTCCGCTGTGTATTCTTCGGCGGTGAGGATCAGGCTGATACGCTCTTCGATGGACTTCCCGCTGGGGCAGGCCGCAAAATCGCAGAAGATATTCCGGGCAAGTCGTTCGGATGTGCTGAAGTCGTAGCCCTTCTTCATGATCTTCCTGATCACGATCATGAGGTTACGATAAGTCAGGTTTTTCATCATGGAAGTATCCTCCCATTTTCATCGGTGTTGTTGGTCTCGATTCAGGAGCCGTGTGTCAGCGGCTCTGCACAATGGTGAGCTGGAATTCGCTCCCGTCGGGCAGCGTGATGACCAGCCCCTTGTTGTAGGTCATGATGCCTGCGTTGTCGAAGGTCTGAACCCGCAGGTTCTCCCAATTGACCTCGGTGCCGTATTCCCAGTCGCCGGTGATCAGCTGTGCCAGACCGTTCTGCAGGTCGGTGTCAGTGAAGGTGTCGTCCTCCCGGTCGTCATCCTCGTACATCCACACGGAGTTTTCGTCGCTCAGTCTCTTGCTCATGGTGTATCCTTTCCGGGCATTGCCCTCTGTATTTGAAAGCGCTGCGGCTTCCACGGTCTATTTGTCCCCGTTAGGGGCAATCCGGACGCGGTGTCCGGTTTCGGCCCGGTGCCGCTGGGAGCGGACCCTCCGCCGGGCTGCTCGTCAGGCGGGGATTCAAACGGTCTGTATTCCAAAGACCTTTGCCGTGGCATACAGTACATCGACCAGCTCCATGGCAATCCCGAACCCTTTCATCATGCGCCGGGTCTGCTCGCGACTGTGGTCACCGTAGATGTTGGGGATGATTTCAAAGGAAATGCCGCTTTCATCTACAAAGGCGTCACAGAAATACACGGCAGGATAGGCGATCTGGTCGGTGTCTCCCGGGCAATACATGTCCAGGACAACGTACTTTTTATTGTCGGTGACGCGGCTGAAAACCTGATAGCCGGTGTTCAGCGCGTTTGCGAGGCGGGCCATGGTTTCGAGGGCATGGCGGTTTTCAGGTGTATTCGTCATGGGGAGTTCCTCCTCTCGATTCAAAAGCTGTGGATCACTTGATGGTGAACCCGGCGACCTCAGCGGCCATGTACAGGTTCTGGACCAGATTGGTGGCGGCGAGGAGCCCGGTGGTTACGCGCTGCGCTTGCCGGAGGCTGTGATTTCCATAGCCGGTCGTGATGATATCTAAGCGCACACACTCGGTGCCATACCAGTTATCGGAAAAGTATATTTCCGGATACACCGCCCACTCGGTTTCGGCAGGCTTGTGGATGCGAAGGGAGATTCCGTCGCCATCACGATAGTGCATAGTCTCGATTTGATAGCCGTTGGTCAGGTGTGCCGCGATGTCAATCATTTGGTCGAACAGGCGGCGGACTTCAGGGGTGTTCTTCATGGGGTGTTCCTCCTCTCGATTCGGAAGCGTCGTGGCTTTCCGCGACCGGGTGGCCCCGGTTTCGGCCCTGTGCCGCAGGGCTGCTCGTCAGGCGGAGGGTGGGCGCTTCAGGGGGATTACCTGAAGCGCCGGTAATAGGTGTCGGTTTCAAAGCTGGTGTTGCTGAAGAGGAGGCCCTTCTGGTTGATGTACTCTCCGACGGTGGCGATGTATCCGTCACCGTCCATAATGGCCAGCTTGGAGCCAGCCAACCGGTGGATGAGCGTCAGGATGCGCTCGTCCTTCAGGTCGCCGGGCTCGCGGATGATCAGGGAGAGGTAGTTGGCGATGAACAGTGCGGTATCGCTGTACTCGCGGTTATTCCGGTCTGTGGTCAGGCGGATGATCCCGTTGTGTGCGACCCCGCAGGAGCACTCCACATCCAGCACCTTCATGTGCTCAATTCGATTTGAAAGCGGGAAGGGATGGGTCATCTGGGGGTTCACACCCGCCTGGGTGCTGATGCGGAAGTGGTACACCACCGGGTCCTTGGCGGTAAAGTGTTCAGCGCGGATGGCCTCGATGTATTCATCGACGTCCATGAAGCCCTTGCTGATGGTGACCTTGCCGTCGCGGGCGACCATGTACCCCGCGCCGTCGGGGTTGTTCCGGAACATTCTGCGGATAGTTGTGACGTTGGGCTGGCGGACACGCTTGGGGGAAACACAAATGATGCACATGGTTGGTACCTCCTGAATGTATATTTGGAAGCTGTCGTTGGCTCCCGCGACGCTCCTCTCGATTCCGGAGCGTTTCGGCCTGTGCCGGAGGCCATCGTCAGGCGGGCGTAACATAAATCACTCTGGTGGGGCGGAAAGTCAAGATAACTCTGCGAGTGGTTGTACATCCTCCGGGGGATCAGCCCCGCGGCCACAGCGGGTCGCGCAGGCCGATGATCTCATAGAAGCTGTCCTTCTGAACGAGCTGGTCGATGTAGGTCTCGCGGGCGCTCTCGGATCTGAAAGCCCTGCGTTTGCACACGATGCGTCCCCGGGCGGTGATTTCCTTCCATGCGATTTCGTACATTCTGGTGTCCTCCTTCGTGTTTTTCCGGGTGATGGATATTTGAGAGCGGGTCGGCGGGCAGCTTACCAGATGCCGCCGCGCCGATGGAGATGTGCCTGCCGGTCCAGATTCAGGAGCTCCTGGGCGACCTGCTCCTTGGTCAGCTGGCCGAGGGTGGCGACGCGCTTTCCCTCGCGGAACACGAACCAGCTGTGGCCGGTGACGCCCTGCCGGGCCCAGTGGTAATTGGTCTCGTCGTAGGGGTGGATGCTCTGGATGCACAGGGTTCCGGTTCGCGGGTCGATTCCGCAGCTGAAGCGCTGTCTGCCGATGGTGAAGGTGTCGTTCATGGTGGTGTCCTTTCCGGGCTGCAAGCCCTGCGATATTTGGAAGCTCTATGGCTGCGACACTGTCGCTGGCTTCCTGCGACCAGACGCGGTGTCCGGTTTCGGCCCGGTGCCGCTGGGAGCGGACCCTCCGCCGGGTCCTCGTCAGGCGGGCGATTCAAAAGCTGTACGGTTCCGCGAAGTCCAAGCTGGCAATGGGCGATTCTGTGTCGTCCTCCCAGTCGTGTGCAATCAGCTCGATGCGGGTGTAGATTTCCGCGCTGTCAGGTTCCGCGAAAAGCCTGAATGCTTCCCAGCTGTCTGCCAGCGCCATGTGCTCCTGTTCCTCGCAGGGGATGCGACCGTCGCGGAGATGAAAGCGGATGATGTAGGTGATTCCGGGCATGGGATGTACCTCCTTTCGATTTGGGAGCCTGTGGCTTCCCGCGGTCTATTTGTCCCCGTAGGGGCAATCCGGGCCAGGCCCGGTTTCGGCTGGGTGCCGCCCAGCCCTCGTCAAGCGGGTTTCACGCGGAGGGTGAATGTCTTTCCCTTGGCCTCGATTTTGAAGCCAACCTTCCCTTCGCAGGTGGTGTACCGGGTCATCTTCGTGATGTCCTCCAGCTTGGCGGACTTCATGCGGGGCTGTTTCCGGAGCCAGCGCAGGGCAATCGATTTGAAAGCCGGGCCGAGCTCCTTTTCGAGGTCGAAGTCCTGTGCCTTCCACCGCTGTGTCCGGAGGCGCTGGATGTCCATCGCGGTCTCCATGTCGGTGTACCAGCCCTCGGGGTGCCGGTGGTTGGGCTCCTGTATCTCGGCCAGCTCGATTTGGGAGAGCACCTCGAGGCGGTTGTTCCAGATGGTGCAGTCCCAGCCCGGGTACACCCGGTCGGTGTTCCTGCCGACCACTATGCAGATTTTGTGGCCGTCAAAGGCGTCGCGGCCCCAGACCATCTCGCGGTACAGCACGGCCCTTCGGATTTCGGAGCCGTCGGTGAGGTCGACGTGTGCAATTTCGCCCTGATGCCCGGGCATGGTGCCGGTGTTGATGTGCCAGCCGTCGTTCAGGAGCTGAGCGACCTTCGCGCTGTACATGCGCTCGACTGTGGATTTTTTCATGGGGAGTACCTCCTCTCGATTTGGGAGCCTGTGGCTTCCCGCGACCGGGCTGTGCCCGGTTTCGGCTGGGTGCCGCCCAGCCCTCGTCAGGCGGGTTCAATTCCAGAGGGTGCAGAGTGTATCCACCGCCTCCTGTGCCTCCTTGGTCTCCGGGCGCTTGTCCCAGCCGCGCTCGTAGGCCGCGGCGATTTGGGAGCCGTCCTTCGGCTTGAGCCACAGCTTGCTGATGCGGCCCTCGTTGATGCCAAAGACACTGGGTTCGTCGAAATGCTTGATCTCAAACCGGAACGGGCCGATGTATCCCCGCGTCCAGTTGCCGACGCGCTTGGTGATGATGGGGTCCATGGGTGTACCTCCTTTCGATTCAGGAGCCTGTGGCTTCCCGCGACCGGGCTGTGCCCGGTTTCGGCTGGGCGCGACCCAGCACTCGTCAGGCGGGTTGATTTCAAAGCTGTGCCTCCCTTCCCACCGCCGCGACTCACTCGTCGCGGTCGGTGGTGTTGTTGCGCCGGAGAGCATCCGGGTTGTGCCGGGCGGTTTCCGGGGCATTGCGCCAAGCCGCGTTGCCGGGCATGTGCTTCATGAGGTGTTCGCGGGCGGTCTTGAACTCGGGGCCGTTCATCTCGAGCCGGAGGAGCCAGCACCGGAAGGTGTAGGCGGGATTGTCGGTCTCGGTGCGCCGGGGGCTGGCGCTGGCCGACTTGAGAGCCATGGCGCTGATGGCCATGCACAGCTGGATGTAGGCCTTGACCTCGCCGTCGTTGAGTGTGCTGTTGAAGGCCCGAAACTCGATGGTGCCCTTCTGGAACACGCTGTGCAGGTTCAGGAGGTGATACCGGCTGTGGTCGTAATGGAAGCTGGCGTGTCTCTCCCAGTCGCGGTCGTTGTACCACACCCGGGCGAAGTCCTCGCGGGTGGTGGGCTTCTTGGTGTTCAGGCGGCGGAGGAAGTCGGGGTCGACCGGGCGGCACCATTGGCTGCCACGCTCGGGGCTGATGCGGAGACACTGGGTGAGCAGGTCTTCCTTGGAGTTGACGATGTTCACCAGATTGCGCAGGGTCTTCGGGGTGTGGTTCCCCTCGCCGATGTGGATGTGGATGCCGCAGGAGCTGTGGGCGACCGCGCCCGCCGCCTTGAGGGCCCGGACGATGGCCTGCACCGTCTCGATGTCCTCCCACTTGCACACCGGGCTGACCACCTCGGAAGCCTGATCGCGGGGGCCCGCGATGGAGCCGTCGGTGACGACGCTCCAGCTCCGGTTGTCCACACCGGTGACGCGCCACTTGTCGTAGGCGCCGCCGGGGTGCCGGACTGTGCCGCCGCCGGGGATGGTGGCCGCGATGACGCGGGCTGCCTTCTCGCGGGAGATGTGGTTGAGCTCGATTTCGATGCCGAAAGTCTGGTTTTTCATGGGGCAAACCTCCTTCAAAAAAATGTGCGGGCTTTCCGCGACGCTGTGCGCGTTTCGGCTGGGAGCCCTCCCAGCCATCGTCAGGCGGAGTCCGGGTGTGAGACCCGGTGTGGGCGTAGGGGTGGTGCTCGGGGCATGGCTGCTTTCCTCCTTTCTTTTGGGCTTCCCGCCCGGGCCCGGGGCGGAAAGGATCGGTCGGCGGTGGGCACCCACAGCGACCTCTCGAGCGGTACGCGGTGGGGCGGCGGGCCCGGTGCCCGGTTCCCGCTGGCGGCGGGGTGCCCGGGGCGGGCGTCCTTGGGGGCGGGCGCGGGGCCCGCGG
>JAFWEL010000060.1 GCA_017512905.1 Clostridia bacterium | reverse complement strand
GCGGCAGGGAGCCTGTCGACCAGAGCAAAAAAGGCTTCCTTGCAGATTTGCCGCCCGGAAATCGCCTGCGATTTCAGGCAAATCTGAGGAGGATGTATTGAAGGGGGACCTGTCCCCCTTCAAACGGGCGTCAGCCCGATAAATCAGTATTTCCATGACGTTCACGATAGCCCGGTCATCGCTGAGAGCATTAAATTAGTCCTTATCGTGACTTCAATTGTATTTTTTGGCAACAAATTGTCAAACGATGGTAAATAGATTGACAATCCCGGCGGGGGCATATAAAATGATAATGAGTCATACTATACACGGCGGCACGTTTGTGCCGCGGCTGGATTGAATATACGAAAAAGGTCGTGAATGACGATGAAGGCTCAGAGGCGGCGACAAAACAGCCCGGGCCGGGGCAACGGGGGCGCATGGACCCTGCCCCGGCAGCCCAGGCGCGTCGTCAACCTGCGCCATGACTATGGTCTGCGACTGATCAAGCTGGCGAACGTGTTGCTGGTCACACTCCCCTTCGCGCTGGTGTGGCTGCTTTACTACGTGCACACGGTGGTCATCTTCCCCTCGATCTACAGGGGCGGCGGCATCATACTGATGTTCGTGGTGCTGTATACGTTCTTCGGCAGGGCTTACGACGCCTTCCTGGTTTCGCTGAAGCGCATATCGGAGATGTTCTACGCCCAGGCGCTGAGCATATTCTTTGCCGACGGCTTCATGTATCTGGTGCTGTGGTTGATGTCCGGCGCGTTTCCCAACATATGGCCGGCACTGGGGGCGCTGGCGGCCCAGCTGGTGCTGGGCGGGCTTTGGTGCTGGGCGGCGAACCGCTGGTATTTCGCCCACTACGGCGGCCAGAAGACCGCCGTGGTCTACGAGGTGCGTCGGGGCGTGGAGGATCTGTTTGGCCGCTACGGCATGGACCAGAAGTTTGACGTACAGATGGTCTGCACGGTGGAGGAGTGCCTCGCGGGCAACCTGGAGGCGCTTTCGGACTTCAACGCGGTGTTCCTGTGCGGCGTTCACAGCCACGAGCGCAACATCATCCTGAAATACTGCGTAGCCAACGGCATTGTGGTGTACATCATTCCCAGGGTAGGCGACGTGATCATGAGCGGCGCGAAGAAAATCCCCATGTTCCACCTGCCGATGATGCGGGTGGACCGCTACTGTCCGCCGCCGGAATACCAGCTGGCCAAACGGGCCCTGGACATCGGGCTCGGCGCGCTGCTGCTGCTGCTGTTCAGCCCGATCCTGTTGGTGGCCGCCATTGCCGTCAAGCTGGAAGATGGCGGGCCGGTGTTTTACCGGCAGGTGCGCCTGACCAAGGACGGTCGGGAATTCAATATGCTGAAATTCCGGTCGATGGTGGTTTCGGCGGAGCAGGACGGCGTGGCTCGACTGTCCACCGGTGACAGCGACCCCCGCATCACCCGCGTAGGCCGGGTGCTGCGCGCCCATCGCATCGACGAGCTGCCCCAGCTGTTCAATATCCTGGGCGGCAGCATGAGCCTGGTGGGGCCCCGCCCCGAGCGGCCCGAGATTGCCGACGAGTACGAGCGGGAGATGCCGGAATTCGCCCTACGCCTGCAGTGCAAGGCCGGGCTGACCGGCTACGCCCAGGTCTATGGCAAGTACAACACCACTCCCTACGACAAGCTGCAGATGGATTTGATGTACATATCCAAGCCCAGCATCGTGGATGACCTGAAGATACTTTTCGCCACGCTGGCCATACTCTTCCGGCGGGAGAGCACTGAAGGCGTCGCCCCTGGCCAGACCACCGCCAGCGAGGACGACCGCAAGCCCGCGGCATGAAGGGACAAGGACAGACGACCGGCATCCCCGTTGCAGGGTGCCGGTCGTTTTTGGATGCGCGGGGATTGACGAAAAGCGTCGATGATGCGATAATGAAATGTGAATTCCGATTTGTCGCAAAGCCACAAATCAGAATTTACCTCTCCAAAAAGGAAGTGCTTTCCCATGACCAGATCCCGTTTGGGCGCGCTGCAGGTGGCGCTGGCCGCCATCAGCTGGAGCTTTGCCGGCGCGCTGAGTAAATCCCTGCCCTGGAACAGCTTCACCATCAACGGCATGCGCTCGCTGGTGGCGGCGGTGCTGCTGGCCTTTGCGCGGCGGGGGGTAAGGGTGAGGCTGACGAAGGGGACGCTGCTGGGGGCGGCGGGAACGGCGCTGACGGGCGTGCTGTACATGGTCGCGGTCAAGCTGACCACCTCGGCCAACGCCATCGTGTTGCAATACGCGATGCCGGCCTTCGTGATCCTGTTCTCGTGGATCTTCTACGGCCAGAGGCCCGGTTTGCGGCAGCTGGTCATCGCCGGCTGCATCATGGCCGGCGTGGTGCTGTGCAGCTGGGAGGGGCTCGCCGGAGGCAACGTCCTGGGCGATGTCATCGCTCTGATGGCGGCGGTAACCTTCTCGCTGGTGTTCTTCTGCGCGCGCATGCCCGGAGCCGATCCCAGGGACTACTCCTACCTGGGCATGGTGTTCTGCGCCCCCTTCGCGCTCAACGCCTTTTTCGACCCCGGCGTCACGGCGAATCCCGTGCACTGGCTGACGGCGGTGGCTCTGGGCTTCTGCCTGGCGGGCGGTTATTTCTTCATTTCGAAATCCATGAGCAACGTCTCCCCGGTATCGGCGGCGCTGCTGTCCAACCTGGAGCCGATCCTGAACCCGGTGTGGGCCTTCCTCCTGGTGGGCGAACGGCCCGGCAGGCTGACCGTCGTCGGCGCGTCCATCGTGCTGGCGGCCGCCACCGTCTATGCGCTGATGCCCGCGCGGGACGGCGAATGAGCCTTGTAATTCCCGGGATAATGTGGTAAACTGATTCCATTACGAGCGAAAGTGAGTGTAGAACATGAGCGAACTGAACATCGTCTGCCTGGATCTGGAGGGCGTACTGGTGCCTGAGATCTGGATCGCTTTTTCCGAGGCCAGCGGCATCCCCGAGCTGCGGCGCACCACGCGGGACGAGCCCGATTACGACAAGCTGATGCGCTGGCGGCTGGGCATACTGCGGGAGCACGGCCTGGGGCTGAAGGATATCCAGGCCACGATCCGCAGGATCGACCCGCTGCCCGGCGCGAAGGAATTCCTCGACGCGCTGCGCGCCCGCACCCAGGCGGTGATCCTCAGCGACACCTTCACCCAGTTCGCCCAACCGCTGATGGAAAAGCTGGGCTGGCCCACGCTGCTGTGCAACGCGCTGGAGGTGGGCGCGGACGGCATGATCGCGGACTACAAAATCCGCGTGGCCCAGTCGAAGCTGAGCACCGTGAAGGCCCTTCAGTCGGTGGGCTTTGACACCATCGCCTGCGGCGACAGCTACAACGACCTGGGCATGATCCGCGCCAGCAAGGCCGGCTTCCTGTTCCGCTCCACCGAGCAAATCATCGCCGACAACCCGGACCTTCGGCACTTCGAGACCTTCGACGGGCTGAAGGAAGCGATATTCGAGGCGCTGTAGAGATGTCCAACTACGACAGGATGCTCGCCCAGGCCCAGACGCTGTTCCTGGGCTACGACCAGGAGGCGATGATCCGGCGCTGGGCGCTGGAGCACGACGACGGCTTTCTGTATGCCGACTACATGGGACAGAAGCTGCGCATCGACCGGCGCACCGGCGATGTGGGCTATGCCTGTGCGCCCGCCGAGGGGGAATACCGCGCCCCGGGCTTTGTCAACGAGGGCATGGCGCTGTTTGACCTGCTGACCCGCTCGGATGTCCGCCCCGTGCCCACGGGCCGCTGGAGCAGCATCAGCACGCTGGGCGGCATCATCGGCGCAGGCCACGACCGCACCCTCAGCCACGAGGGCACCGCCGCCCGGTTCCAGGACCGGTGCGATGCCCTGGCCGCCGCCTGCCGGCGGCTGGGCGGCGTGCCCACCGGCAAGGCCGACGTGGGCTACGCCATCCCCGTGTTCCGGGATTTCCAGATCCTGTTCCAGTACTGGGACGGTGACGACGAATTTCCCGCCAATATCAAATACCTGTTCGACGAAAACGCCCTGCAGTTCATGCACTATGAAACCCTGTGGTATGTGATGGGGACCCTCGCCGACCGGCTGACGTGGTATGCCGGCACCCTCGGTTGACAATCGCCTTCCTGACAAACCCGCCCCGCGGCGCTGTAATAATACTCTTCTCAGTCTAAAATAATATTAGCGCCTGGCTCGCCCAGTGAGACCGGGCCGGTAGACCCCGTGTGCCGGCACGGCGTAACCGTGACTGAGAGGAGGAATCCCCAAAGAAACGTGGAGAATCGAAAATTCAGGCAACTGTTGAGACGGGCAAATCCTGATTTGTCGCATTGCGACAAATCAGGATTCAGTATTTAGCATTTAGTGGTTCGTGGAGGAGCCCTAAAGGACTAGCTTCGCGTCGAAAATCCTTACGGATTTCTTTTGAATAAAGGGCCGAAAAACGTTGAAATCACTGTCGTTTCCAATGAATCAAACAAATCCCGTAGGGATTTGCACCATCACTAAATACTAACCACCAGATACTACTGACTGAATAGACACGCGTATGCAATACTCCCGCTTCCGTGTCAACCTCCTGACGGATTCTCACTTGCCGCTTCTTCACATCACCGGCGCGAACACCTTCAGCAGCCAGCCCGCCAGGCGGGTGATGAGGGGGATGCGCTTCAGATCTCCGATGAAGATCTCCTGACTCTGGGCGACGGTGGCCTGGAAATCGGCCTCGACGTCCGCCACGGTGGGCACATCCCGCAGGTAGGCCGCGCATTCAAAGTGCAGATAGAAGCTGCGGTAGTCCAGGTTGATGGTGCCCACCACCGCCTTGCAGTCGTCGGATACAAACGTCTTCGCGTGGACAAAGCCGGGCGTGTATTCGAATATCCGCACCCCCGCCTGCAGCAGCTCGGCATAGTGGGTCTTGGCCAGGGCGAAGGCATAGCGCTTGTCCGGGATGTGGGGCAGCAGTATGCAGACCTCCACACCCCGCTTGGCAGCGAAGGTCAGGGCCGCGAGCATCTCCGTGTCCAGGATCAGGTAGGGCGTCATGATGTGCACATACCTCTGGGCGCGGCTGAGAATGTCCGTATAGACCAGCTCTCCCACCCGCTCGTTGTCCACGGGGCTGTCGCCGTAGGGCAGCACCCAGCCGGGAGCCGCCACCGGGCCGCCGGCGGGGGCGTCCAGGTAATGGGCATAGCGGTCGCCGGACTCGTTCACGTTCCACATCTGCAAAAACATCAGCGTGAAGGAGCGCACCGCCGCGCCCTCCAGTCGAAGGGAGACGTCCTTCCAGTGGCCGAAGCGCTCGATCCTGTTCACATACTCGTCCGCCAGGTTCACGCCGCCGGTATAGGCCACGCGCCCGTCGATCACCAGGATCTTGCGATGGTCGCGGTTGTTGTAGTGGGCGGAGATCACGGGCCGTATGGGCGAAAACATCTTGCAGCGTATGCCCAGCTTCTCCAACATCTCCGGGTAGCGGTAGGGCAGCCGAAACAGGGCGCAGGTGCCGTCGTACATCACCCGCACCTCCACGCCCTCCCGGGCCTTGTCCTCCAGCACCTTCAGCACCCGGCCCCACATATAGCCCTCGTCGATGATGAAGAATTCCAGGAAGATGAAGTCCTTCGCGGCGCGCAGGTCCTCCAGCATCGCCTCCAGCGAGGCTTCGCCACTGGACAGGTAGCGGGCGTCGGTATTGCCGTAAAGGGGAAAGCGTCCGTGCTCCCAGGTGTACCGGGACAGGCCCGCGAGCTCGGGCGCGGCCAGCGCCGCCCGCTCAGGCAGTTCGACGGGCTCGGGCATCAGCATGGCAGTCTCCTCCATCAGCTCACCCAGGCGGCGGTTCAGCACCCGGTGGCCAATGTCCAGCTCCACAAAGGAATACAGGGCCAGGCCCACCGGCGGGGCCAGCACCACAAGCAGAATCCAGGTGATCTTGCTTGTAGGCTCCGTGTTTTTGTTTACCAGGTGCAGTATCATCGCGCCGTACAGCAAAATCATCAGCACATAATAGATGGGCAGCATCGACTGCATGGATTGCAGCGAGCTGAAGATGAATATCAGCAGCGCAATCTGCAACGCCATCGTCAGCACCACCAGCATCGTGCGCCCGAAGATGACGTTCAGTATGCCCCGCTTGCCTTTTTTCAGAAGCCGGCGCTCCTCGCTGCCCTGCCCGCTTCGCCTGCCATTTCTGTTGCTGTCGCCCATACCTGCCTCGAAAAATTGGTTTGAGGAATAATATCCCTATATAATATAAACCAATCCGTCGGGAAATGCAAGGTATAGAAATCCTGATTTATCGCCACCGTAATAAATCAAAGGCCGTCGATACAGATATTTATTCCAAGCTCAATCCAAAACCAACCATATGCGGAGCAGATCCTTCGTTCTGTCTAAGTCGAGCGGAGGGAGGCGATGCGGCGCATGATAGTATAATCCATCCTGCAAACCAACCAGGGGGAGCGCATTCGCGCTCCCCCTGGTCTGTCGTCTTCTCCTACTGCTGCCGCTTGGCCTCCATCTTCTCAAGCTGGTCCTTGAGGGCGGTGAAGGTCTGCACGGAGATGTCGTGCTCCACCTTGCAGGCGTCGTCCTCGGCGGTCTTTTCGTCCACGCCGATCATCGTCAGCATCCGGGTGAGCACCTTGTGGCGCTCGTAGATGCGATGGGCGATCTCCATGCCGGTGTCGGTCAGGGAGATGTAATTGTCCTTATCCATGACGATGTAGCCGCCCTCGCGCAGCTGCTTCATAGCCACACTCACCGAGGGCTTGCTGACGCCCAACCCCATAGCGATATCCACGGAACGGGCATAGCCCTTCTCCTCCGTCAGGCGAAGGATCATCTCCAGATAGTCTTCCGCAGATTTGTGTATTCTCATGGTGCTGTTCCACATGGCGCGGGTGCCGCCGGCCATTTGTCTCCTTTCATGTAGTTCAAAGCCATTTTAACATATCTCTTCAATTAATGCAACCCGTGATGTCAATATTGGGATAATAATCGCCCCCGACCCCGTCGGGATCGGGGGGATTGCTTCGCCAGAGGTCAGTTCGCCTTCTTGTGCTTCGAGCGGTTGGACAGCACCACGCTCTGCAGGATGATGAAGAAGCCCAGCATCGCGCCGCTGGCCATCTCCTGCCACCAGGAGGCGTTCAAGGGGCTCAGGGCGATGATCTTCTGGATCGTGGCCAGGATCATCACACCGAAGAGGGTACCGACCACGTTGCCCACGCCGCCGGTCAGCAGCGTGCCGCCGATGATGGAGGCCGCAATGGCGTCCATCTCGCTGCGCATGGCCACGCTGGCGTTGCCGGCGGGCTTGTGCATGATGAACACCAGGCCGGCCAGGCCGCTGAGCAGGCCGGAGAGCACGTAGCTCCAGAAGCAGGTGGACTTGACGTTGATGCCCAGCATCAGCGCGCTCTGGCGGTTGCCGCCCAGGGCGTAGATGTTGCGGCCGAAGCGCAGGTGGCGCAGCATCAGGTAGACCAGCAGCACCACGCACAGGGCCACCACCGCGCCGATTTCCAGCTTGGCGGGGATCAGGTTGCCGTTCTGGGCGATGTAGCCCAGCCACGGGATCTTGATCTTGGCCTTCACCAGGGCCAGGAAGCCCTCGTGGGTCACCTTCACCGGGTTGACCGACAGCATCGTGGTCAGGCCACGGGAGAGGAACATGCCGGCCAGCGTGACGATGAAGGGCTGGATCTCCAGGTAGGAAACCAGGAAGCCCTCCAGCACACCGAAGGCCAGGCCGATGCCCAGAGCCAGTAGCACCGTCAGTACGATGGTCATCGGCCCGCCCTCGTGGGCGTTCAGGAACAGCGCGCAGCTCATGACGGTGAAGCCGATTACGCCGCCGACGCTGATGTTGATGCCGCCGCCGATCATGACGATGGTCAGGCTGCAGGAGATGATGATCAGCGCCGCGTTGTCGTTGAGCAGATCAAAGATCTGCTGCACCTTCAGGAATCCGCCGCCCAGGAAGACCATGGCCGCGGCGTACATCACCACGAAGATGCAAATGCTGATGGTGGTCAGCAGCTGGGCATCGGTGAGGGGTTCCCTGCGCCGTGTCCTGGAAGCATTGTTCGCGCCCGTCACTCAGCCCACCCCCTTCTTCGCCGCGGCGGGAAAGCCGCCGGAGCGCTTTTTCCTGAACAGGCCGGCCAGCTTCTCCTTCACCACCGGGGAGCCAGCGACCACAATGATGATGATGACGATGGCCTTGTAGGCCTTGACATTGACGGGGCTGACATTCATGGCGTACAGCGTGGTGGTCAGCATCTGGATGATGTAAGCGCCCAGTATGCTGCCACTGATCTTGAACTTGCCGCCGCCCAGGTTGTTGCCGCCGATAGCCACGGCCAGTATGGCGTCCATCTCGATGTCCACCAGCAGGGTCTTGTGGTTCAGCTGCCCCAGTCGGCTGATGCCGATGACGCTGGCCACCGACACGCACACGCCCAGCAACACGAAGCTCAGCAGCTTGATGAAGGTGGGGTTGATGCCGTTCAGCCGGGCCGCGCCCTGGTTGATGCCCACGGACTGGGTGTACAGGCTGATGTTGGTGAAGCGGAACACCAGCGCCAGCAGCAGGCCCACCAGCAGCACCGCGAAGATGGGCGTGGGCACCGGGATGCCCGGGATGGTCATGCCGATGGCGGAGAGTATGGGGCTGTTCAGCTGGGGCGTGGCGTCGCCGTTGATCCAGTAGGCGATGGAACGGCCGCAGGAGTAGAGTATCAGCGTGGCGATCATCGGCTGGATCCTGAACACGGCCACCAGCGTGCCGTTGAACAGCTTGAAGCAGATCGTCGCCAGGCAGCAGGCCACCAGGCCCAACAGCACCGAGGGGCCGGTGATGGCGCCCATGCCCTGGAGCACCTTGACAAACACCGCGCCGGAGATGGCGCCCACCGCGCCCACGGAGATGTCCTGTCCGCCGCAGGCCGCGGTGACCAGGGTCATGCCCATGGCGATAATGGCCAGCTCGCTGGCGCTGTCGATGATGCTGATCAGGTTGCCGGTCAGCACCTTGCCGCCCATGCTGTTCTCCGCCACCTTGATGGCGAAGAAGCCCGGGTCGCGCAGCAGGTTGAACAGCAGCAGCAGCGCCAGGGCAATCAGCGGGATCAGCAGCTGCCCCAGCCTGGCCGTCAGTTTCTTGCGATTCAGCATATCACTGTTCACCTCCCGCAATGGTCTTCATCACATAGCCCTGGGTCAGCTGGTCGCCGGTGAGCTCGCCCACGATCTTGCGGTCGCGCATGACGATCAGCCGGGAGCAGGTGCGCAGCATTTCCTCGATCTCCGAGGAGATGAACGTGACGCTCATGTTCTCCTCGGCCAGCTTCAGCACCAGCCGCTGGATCTCCAGCTTCGTGCCCACGTCGATGCCGCGGGTGGGCTCGTCCAGGATCAGGTAGTCCGGGTGGGTCAGCAGCCATCGCGCCAGGATCACCTTCTGCTGGTTGCCGCCGGAGAGGGACTTGATGGGGGTATCCTGGCTGGCCGTCTTAATCTGCAGCGCCTTGATGTACTCGTCGGCGAACTGGCGCATCTGGGCCTTGCTCATCGGGTGGAAGAAGCCCTTCATCACCTGGAGGGCCAGTATGATGTTCTCCCGCACGGAGAGATCGGCGATGATGCCGTCCCGCTTGCGGTCCTCGGGCAGGTAGCCGATGCCGTTCTTCATGGCCTCCCGGGGATTGGTGATCTTCACGTCCTTGCCCTTCACCCGCACCTTGCCGCCGGTGACCCGGTCCGCGCCGAAGATGGCGCGCACGCTCTCGCTGCGGCCCGAGCCCAGCAGGCCCGTGAAGCCGTTGACCTCGCCCCTGCGGATCTTGAAGTTGAAGGGGCGGGCCTCACTGCTGGAAAGCCCCTCGGCCTCATAGACGACCTCGTCGGCTCCTGCGCTCTTGTGGCCCACCTGCTCCAGGCTTTCCAGGTCGTTCAGGTCCTTGCCCATCATCTTGGCCACCAGCTCCACCTGGGGCAGGTCCTCGATGGCGTATTCCCCCACCAGCTCGCCGTTGCGCAGCACGGTGATGCGGTCGCAGACCTCGTAGACCTGTTCCAGGAAGTGGGTGACGAATATGATGCCGACGCCGCGGCCCTTCAGCTCGCGCATCAGCTTGAACAGCATGGCCACCTCCTTGTCGTCCAGCGAAGAGGTGGGCTCGTCCAGGATCAGCACCTTGCACTGCATGTCCACGGCGCGGCCGATGGCCACCATCTGCTGCACCGCCAGGGAACAGCTGCCCAGCTGCTGTTTGGCCCGGGCGGGGATGCCCAGGTTGTCCAGGATGGCCGTGGCCCGGCTCTCGTATTCCTTCCAGTTGACCGTCTGGCCGCTGGTGCGGCCGATGAACATGTTCTCCGCCACCGTCAGGTTGGGGCAGAGGGTGATTTCCTGATACACCGTGCTGATGCCGATGTTCTGCGCGTCCTGGGGCGAGTGGATGTGGGCCTCGGCTTCGCCGCCCACCACCCAGATGCTGCCTTCGTCCTTTTCATAGACGCCCGTCAGCACCTTGATCAGCGTGGATTTGCCCGCGCCGTTTTCCCCCATCAGCGCGTGGATTTCGCCCTTGCGCAGCGTGAAATCCACCTTGTTCAGCGCTATCGTGCCCGGAAAAGTCTTGGTGATTCCGCGCATCGTCAAAATCGCGTCATTTTGCATCTGGGTTGCTCCTTCCGAAGGGGTTGTCACGATCATTTGGGATGGTTCGGTCGGGATATTCTGTCATGAAAAAGCGCGGTATGAACGCGCGTTTTACCGTCCGTTCATACCGCGCCTGTCAGACTTTCAGGGGATTATTCGCCCAGGCCGTAGGTGTTGATGTCGTCCTCGGTGATGGTGCGGGCGTCGAAGCCCTTCTCCTCGGAGATGATCTGGTTCAGCTCGTTCAGGCCTTCGATCTCGCCGCCGTTCTCCAGGGTCTTGATCATCTCATCGATGACCGCGGCCTGGAAGGGGGAGCACTGGCCGTCGTAGTTCCAGTTGCCGGCCAGCAGCTCGCGCAGGGCCCACTTGTTGCAGTCGAAGCCCATGACGATCACGTCGCCGTCCACGCCGTGGGTGATGCCGGCCTTGTCCAGAGCGGCCACAACACCACCGGCCATGCCGTCGTTCTCGGCGTATACGATGTTGAAGTCCTCGCCGGCGTCGATGGCGGCCTGGGCGATCTTCTGGGCCTCGTTGGGATCCCAGCTGTCGCCGCCGGTGCCTTCACGCACGATGGTCCAGTTCTCGGTGGCTTCGCACTTCTCGGTCAGGGGATCAGAGCGGCCGATCTGCGCCGCGGAGCCCAGCTGGCCCTGGATGTGCAGGATCTTGTACTCGTCGAGGCCCAGGCTCTCCAGCCACGCCACAGCGGTCTCGCCCTCCTGGCGCATGTCGGAAACCACAGCCGCGGTGTACAGGGAGGGATCGCAGTCGATCATGCGGTCGAACAGGAACACCTTCACGCCGGCTTCCTGGGCGGCCTCGAGGACCTCGTCCCAGCCGGTCGCCTCAGCGGCGGAAACCAGGATGTACTGAACGCCCTCGGTGATGAAGCCGTTGGCGGCCTCCAGCTGCTTGTCAGCGGTGGGGGCGGTGACGAAGGTGGCGTCGTAGCCGTTCTCGGCGGTAAAGGTATCGGTCAGGTTCTTGACATTGGCTTCACGGTAGCCGGACTCGGAGGGGTCCAGGTTGATGATGCCAACCTTGATGCCGTCGGCCAGGGCGGCGCAGCAGCTCAGCGCCAGGATCAGTGCCAGAGCCAGAACGAGAATCTTCTTCATGATAAGTACCTCCATTCGTTATTGCGGCGATGCTTCGCCGTCGATGGTAATATTATAACCCCCCTTTTACGGAATTGAAATAGAATCGCTTTGGAAGAAGGTTGGATTTGGTTGGAATTTTTCACGGCGCGAATCAAAAAAGGTGAAAATCATTTTATGGATGTTAAATATTATACGATAAAGCAGGAACAAGAAAAGGCATATCGCCCGTCCGTGGCCTGAAATAAGCCGAAAATGTGCCGCTCCCTGTTGCTAATCCTACCTGTTTATGATATTATTATATTTATAGAAGCAGGCTCATCGTCACAAGGAGGCGCGCCATGGACGATATGCATATGGAAATGAATCCGCCGAAGAAGCGGACCGTACTGGTTGTCGATGACGAGCAGATCAACCGGGAAATCCTCGGCACGACGCTGGAGAACGATTACCGCGTGCTCTACGCGGCCAACGGCCAGGAGGCGCTGTCGCTGCTGGAAAAGCGGGGCGACATGGTTTCGCTGATCCTGCTGGACCTGTTGATGCCGGTGATGTCCGGCATGGTGGTGCTGCGGCGGCTGAAGGAATCGCCGGAGCTGTCGCGGATACCGGTGATCGTGCTGACGGCGGACCACGAGGCCGAGGTGGCCAGCCTGGAGCTGGGCGCCTTCGACTTCATCCCGAAGCCCTACCCCTCCCGCAGCGTGATTCTGGCCCGCGTCCGCCGCATCATCGAGCTCTCCGAGGACCGGCAGATCATCAGCTCCACCGAGCGGGACACGCTGACCGGGCTGTACAACCGGGAATACTTCTACAATTACATCGCCAGCTTCGACCAGCACCACAAGGGCATGGCCATGGACGCGGTGGTGGTGGACATCTACCGCTTCCACATCATCAACGAGCGCTACGGCCGGGCCTATGCCGACCAGCTGCTGCGTCGCATCGGCAGCCTGCTGAAGACCATGGCCCGGGAGACCGGGGGCATGGCCTGCCGCCGGGAGGCCGACACCTTCCTGGTCTACCGTCCCCACGGCGGCAATTGCGAGTCGATGTTTGAAAAGCTCTCCGCCGCGCTGAACGACGACGGGGACACGGTGAACCGGGTGCGGCTGCGCATGGGCGTCTATCCCAACGTGGACAAGGCGCTGGAGATCGAGCAGCGCTTCGACCGGGCCTGCGCCGCCGCCGACAGCATCCGCGGCAACTACACCCAGAACATCGCCATCTACGATGACAAGCTCCACGAGGCCGAGCTGTTCGCCGAGCAGCTGACGGAGGATTTCGACCAGGCCATCAGCGAGGGCCAGTTCAAGGTATTCTACCAGCCGAAGTACGACATCCGGCCCGACACCCCGGTGCTGGCCAGCGCCGAGGCGCTGATCCGCTGGCAGCATCCCCGGCTGGGGCTGGTGAGCCCGGGCGTGTTCATCCCGCTGTTTGAGGAAAACGGCATGATCCAGCGGCTGGACCACTACGTCTGGGCCCAGGCCGCCGCCCAGGTGCGGGACTGGAAGCAGCGCTACGGGCTCTCGATCCCGGTATCGGTGAACGTTTCCCGGGTGGACATGTTCGACCCGGAGATTGTCAACACCTTCCAGTCACTGCTGAAGGCCAACGACCTGGCCCCGGCGGAGCTGATCCCCGAGATCACCGAATCGGCCTACACCAACAACGAGTCGCTGATTATCTCCACGGTGCAAAGCCTTCGTACGCTGGGCCTGCGGGTGGAGATGGACGACTTCGGCACCGGCTATTCGTCCCTGGGCATGATCTCCCACCTGCCGCTGGACGCGCTGAAGCTGGACATGACCTTCGTGCGCAACGCCTTCTCCGGCAAGGGCGACACCCGGATGATCGAGCTGATCATCGACATCGCCGAATACCTGGGGGTGCCGACCATCGCCGAGGGCGTGGAGACCCGGGAGCAGATGGAGGCCCTGAAGGTGATGGGCTGCGACTACGTGCAGGGCTATTATTTCTCCAAGCCCGTTCCCCCGGAGGACTTCGAGCGCTTCATCGAGGCCAAGGCCGAGTTGATGAAAACCGGGCAGGGCCAGGCCTGGATGGCCGAGCCGACCACGATGAAGCGGGCCGGCAACCGGCTGACCTACGCCCGACTGGCCCAGGCCCTGGCCGCCGACTATTTCAGCATCTATTACGTGGACACCCGCACGGACCGCTTCACCGAATTCACCTCCCACGACGCCTACGCGGGGCTGGGCATCGAAAAGGAGGGCGAGGACTTCTTCAACCTCAGCCGCGGGAACATCCTCCGCGTGGTGCACCCGGACGACCAGCCCACGATCCTGGAGGGCTTTACCCGGGAAAACGTGCTGCATACCATCAGGGAGCACGGCGCGTTCACCCTCACCTACCGGCTGGTGCTGGACGGCGAGCCGATCTACGTCAGCCTGAAGGCCACGGCCATGGGCGACGACACCGGCAGCATCGTGGTGGGCATCAACAACATCGACGAGCAGATGAAGCGCCAGGAGGCGCTGGAGCAGGCCCGGGAGGCGCAGCTGACCTTTGCCCGCATCGCCCAGGCGCTGTCCCAGGACTACTACAGCTTCTATGTGGTAAACACCGAGACCGACGAGTTCGTGGAATACAGCTCCAACGCCGAATACCAGCAGCTCCAGGTGGAGCAGAACGGCGTCGACTTCTTCGAGGACTGCCGCCGCAACGTGATCCGCCTGGTGCACCCGGACGACCTGAAGCTGGCGCTGCAGGCCTGGGAGAAGGACCGGCTCCTCGCCGAATTGCAGGACGGCCGGACGTTCAACATCCGCTACCGGCTGATGTTCGACGGCACGGCGAACTGGATTCACATCAAGGTCATCCGCATGCGCGGCGACGACGCCCGCTACATCGTCATCGGCATCAGCAACGCGGACGCGGAGCAGGCATGAGCCGACCCAACAAAAGATCCTTCGACCTCGCTCAGGATGACAAGCGTATCCATGTCATCCCGGGCGAGGGCGAAGGATCTTTTTTATCCTAACGGCGCGTCACCAGTCGATATAGCTGGCGTCCACATACCCATAGGTGCCCCGCTCATAGGCGATGGCGTAGCCCCGGTCGCGGTAGTACACGTTCACATAGATCTCGTCGCCGTCATAATACTTGTAATCATACATGAACGAACCCCGGGGCTGTCGCTGGAATACCAGCGCGCCGCGGCCCTTGATCTTCACGGTGCGGTATCTGAAGTTGTCCAGGTCCCACAGCTCGTCGTCGTTGTCGTCGTCATCATCGTCATCATCGTCGTCGCCCCAGTCGATGTAGCTGGCGTCCACATAGCCGTACACGCCGTCCGAATAGGCCAGGGCGTAGCCCTCCTTGCGCCAGTAGGGATTCACGAAGATCCGATCGCCGTCATAATACTTGTAATCGTACATGAACGAACCCCGGGGCGACCGCTGGAACACCAGCGCGCCGCGGCCCCTGATCTTCACGGTGCGGTATTCAAAGTTATCCAGGTCGCGCACGTCATCGCTGTCGTCGCTGCCCCAGTTGATGTAGCTGGCATCCACATAGCCGTAGTCGCCGCCCTGATAGGCGATGGCATAGCCATCCTGACGCCAGTCCAGGTTCACGTAAATACGGTCGCCGTTGCTGAAGCTGTGCTCCGACATGAAGGACCCCCTGGGCTTGGTCTGGAACACCAGCTTCCCCCGGCCGTAGGTCTTGACGGTCCGGTAGCCGAAGTCGTCCAGGTCGTACCGGTCCGAGGCGTAGGCCGTGGCGCAGAGCACCATGACGGCCAGCAGCAGCGCAATGATTTTCTTCATAATACAAACCCTCACTTTATGCATTCGTCCTGAATGAAGCGGCGGCAGGCGCGACAGCCGTCCCCCGTTCACCGATGACCGGGAAGCCTCAGTCAAGCGATCAGCCAATGCTGAGTATGCCCCTGAGCAGATTGTCGACCTTTTCGGCCATCCTGCTGTCGCTGAGCATCTCGATGCCCTTGGGCGTGATCTGGAGATTCCCCAGCCGATCCTCCAGCGGCACGTCGTCCGCCTGGCCTGCTTCCGTACTCAGGCACTTAATCAGCCCCTCGTCCTGCATGCTCGTGATGATGTACCTCCAATAGGGTTCATTGACCTTGCAGATCTTGCTGTCGTGCCTCAGCATCTCCGCTTCGACCGGCAGCCCCTTTTTCAGCTGCAGGTAGAGATATTTCAGAATCCGAAACACAACCACCTGATAATCATCCTTCGCCATGATGAGCCTCCTTCTGCCTGTCCTGCCGTATTGAATTCAGTTGGTTTGCGTATTGACCACAAAGATCTCCGGCGCAGGCCAGTCGCCGTAGTGGGTGGCGACGAAGTCGGCGGGGGTGGTGACGTTGCCCACGGTGGTCGCCACTTCCTTCACGCCAACTTTAGAGCCCGTATCAAGCTGGGCTACAGTTTGGAGGTTGAACCTGCCGCCATAGTATTCAATCAGCTTGGCATCGTAGGGGCTGGCAGGTTTCCACAAGTCATTGCCGTCCTCGTCTTTTGCTGCGCCGCAAAATGTGTTGTACGTTTCCGCATTCTCATCGATCATCTTCACGCTGGTGGTATCCGTAGGCTTGTCGCCTAACGCCGGGAGATATGGATATTGTTCGTTGTCAGGCCGTTCATTCATGATCTCCAAGTAGCGGCAGTTTGATATAGTCGTCGAGCCGTAGGCAAAGGCGCCCTCTTTATTGACAGCCGCCGTGCCCGTACCGGTGGTCCCGGTGCCCTTCACCATACCAACGGCATAGCAATCGGAAATCGTCGCCGATGCGCTGGCCACAAACCCGCCCGCGGTTTCGCCCGTGACAGAGCAGGTAGCATAGCTGTAATCAATGGGCGTCCCGCTTGCAACACCGACCAGGCCGCCCGCGTTCTTCGCCGCCGCCTGCACATTGTATATTTCCGTACCGTCGTCCTTGTAGTAGGTTCCCTTGTTGGTGTGTCCGCCGGAATAGCAGCCGGAAACCTTGCCGTCGTTGGTTTCACCGATCAGGCCGCCAGCATTGCCCGCGGTGGCTGTGACATAGAGCGACGCCGCACTCTTGGTGACATTGCAGGCGTTGGCATAGCCGATCAGACCGCCCGCATTGCCGCTGGCTGCGACGATTCCTGCCGTTATCGTTGCTTTGCTGTTGTAAGCAATGACGTTGGTCACATCGACATATGTCAATGTACCTGCCAGCGCACCGGCATTGATATTGCCTGAACCACTGTTCGAGACATCAAAATCAATCAAAGCAAGATTGGTAATCGCGGCTTGTGTGGCACTAACACCTGTGATTGATTCAAACAGACCCGCGTTTCCTGCATAATCAACCTTAATATCGGATATACTATGATATTGCCCGTCATACGATGTAAGATAACTGCTGCCAGTGCCGATTGCCGTCCGGACGGGTAAATAATTGCCAGCGGTTGTTATCGCAGTATCATCTGTACTGGGTTTGTGTTCATAGATTACAGTGGTATCGGCATTATCTTTCCCATTGATGTCTTCTTTGAAAACCTTCCAACTTATATCCGAAGTCTGCTTCGCGCTATTGAGGGTATAGGTAGTCTTGTTAGGCGCTACACCCGCTTCCCGCGTAACAGTTACATTGGAAACACGCTTGTCGAGGTTCTCCAAATGGCGAATATTATTGATATAAGCCGTCACAGGTATATTACCGGCATTGTCCCTATCGCCTGCTTCAACCTTTTCAAATAGACTGTTGACCGTAACCTCTGCGCTGTAGGCGATGTTGGAAATCCTGGTGTTGTCGAAAACCTTGGCCTGTATTGTAATATCTTCGCCAGGAATGAAGTTACCACTATCAGCCACCAAATCCGCAAAATGCAGATCCTTAGTGGTTATATCATCCAGAATTATCACATAGCTGCAGGTTTGCTCATTGACATTATTGTCGCTGTCTATTCGTGTTCCATCCGGCGTAAAGGAAGCTTCAGTCGATTTCCTGAGCTCGATGACTTTTTCCGCTCCGGACGTAACGCCTTTAATGATGATCTGCAAAGAATCGCCGGTATTATTGTCAACTACACCGACTCGGAGCTTATTGCCGTTTTCAACATAAAGCAAAGGATCAGTGAGTACATTTGTTGTTATCGGCTCCAGCGCGTCGCCGCCATACCAACCAAGAACGGCGCTGCCGTAGTTCTTTCGATCTCCTGCTTTATCGTCTCCGGCATATTTACTTATCAGACTGTTCAAACCCTCCACATCTGTACCACTTAAATCATCCCCATACCGATCATCCGTGGAACAATAAAACACGTCAATCACAGTTCCGGAAGGCATTATTTTGTTATCTGTTACAGTCGGTTCTTTTTTGGGCTGATAATGAATAATATAACTGCCGCCTCCCCGCACAGTTTCGTCTATCGAGCCAAAGGGCAGCATGAGGTCAAGCAGGCTTTTGGGTGCGCCGGTTGAGCTAAATCCGCTTCCCTTGTTGACGGCAAAATAATAAGTTCCCTTTGTTGAATCTACTTGCGTGCCAAAAATATTATCATCAGTCTTATCACCAGTCACACCCAAATAACCTTGGCTCTCTGCCATGGTCAGGTGGTTTTGCGCTGCTATGAAGATTTCGCGGGCAACCGAATCCCTTTCGAGCCTTTCCAAAGACCGCTGATGTTGATTCACGGCAACGAAGGCCACCGCACCAAGTACGCCGATAATGGCCACCACGATCAGCATTTCAGCCATGGTAAAGCCGCGTTTTCTGTTTTGTCTTTTCATCATGCTCACCGTCCTATACTTTTAACCTGCTATGGGCACAACTCGGATATTCAGGTTGTCCAACTTTACTATAGTAGACTTAGTCCCTTTCTCCTGTTTCACTTCAAGGTTTGAGACCGTTATGACATCATTGTCTATACTTACGCCATCGTAGGTGACAATCAGGTTTTTGTTGGCTGCGGCATAACTCACCAGATTGTGCGATGTGCGAGTCCCCGTCTTGCCCGACACCGGGATCGCAGTCCCATCTTCCTTTTTCACATAATCCAATAATTGTATACCTGTTGATGCATCCACGCTCAGCTTGGAATACGCCCCGATGCTGGATTTGTAATAGATGATATCGGTTCCAGTATAAGAGATTTCCTGTGCCGTTCCCAGCTCGTTTCTCAGCGCCGTCACCGCCGTGGACAGCAGCATTTGCGCATTCGCCCCAACGATGACATTGTTGTATACATTTCGAGCGACAGGAATGCCGTTGGCCACAATAACCGAGACAAGCAACAATATCAACACTGCCAGCAGCGTTTCTGCCAGTGTAAAGCCGGATTTAGCTTTCAGCTTTTTCTTGATCAACATGGTGCAAGCCTCCGAGTCTGTTATGTTTTCCCCTCAGATTCAAGGAGCGGTTGTTGGAACTGGAACTGGCGTTGGCGTTGGTATCGAATAAGCCACGACCGGCACAGCACCGAGTGTTTCATTCTTCCAGTAGGTCGCTGGAGGAATTGTCCCGGATGGCAGCAGATTATTAATTTTTACGGTCAACATTCCCATAAAACCGGGCGCTGCCGTTCCGTTAACTGTCGGTGCAGTAGTCGCTCGGGCGACAACGGCATTGTTGACCTTGTAATACACTTCCATCTTTTCCTTGCTGTTGGTAACGATGCGCATACCTGAAGAAACGGCACCAGCCAACATAACAAGCGCCAAGGCAGAAATCAGCAATGCCACCAGCGTTTCGCCGATGGATTCGCCCATCTGAGAAGATAACTTTTTAAATATTCTGTTTCTCATGGATCTCATCCTCCAGTTGATGCCGTAGAAGACGGTGCAGTGGCAACCACAGTTTGCATGTCGATCAATTTCCATCGGATCGTCGAAACTTTGGTCTTATACACGGTTTTTACACGTGTGTATTTACCTTCAACAATTCTTCCATCCTCCGTCGTCGGCTTCGGTGCGCTGTATGAGGTACGCTCGTTTTCATTCTTGACAATATCTGCTTTGAAGGTAAGTCCAAGGGTATATGTACCTTTGTCATGGATTGTGTTTGAGACTGTTATATATAGCTTTCGATTCGTCTTATCAGGGGTTGGAGTTATCGTCACACTTAATGAATCTGCTTCTTTAGCCGCTCCAGACAGAGTAGCCTTCAACGATAGTGATCCCAGCGTTTTTTCCTCTGTACCACTGAACAACAAAGCGGCCGCGGTGATGAGCGATTCTGTGTCTGTCGTCTCTTCATCATTCACAGTGACAACCTTGTCTAATGCTTCCTCCGATTGATCATAAATCGGCTTACCATCTGTATCCTGCATAGGCTTGTTGTCGCTATCCTTCTTCTGCACAGGGTTTTCATCCTGGTCTACAGTAGTAACCGTCTTGGTTCCAGCCGTCACGACTACTGTCTGTTGTTCCAGCACATCCCGCAACAGCTCCGCCGCGGAATTGACGGCATAATAACGCTGGTCCAATTCCGCCATCTTGCTTGCGCGACCGCCGACCGCCGTCGCCGCCACAATCACGATACTGCTGATAATGGCGCACACCAGAAACAACAGCAACGCGAAGGTGATGGACGCACCCCTGTGGGATTTTATCTTGTTTTTCATGGCGTTCATGCGCCATCACCTCCGGTTGTTGATTGGTTGGAGTCGGTCAGGTATTGGGTTCTTCTCAGTCGCCCGTCCCGGCGGGGGGCTCTCCCCCACCGGCGGGCACGGTTTCGCTGCCCGTGTTCATGAAGCGCCTGAAGGCAGCGATCATAACGTCCTCGGTGCCGGTTGAGGTCAGCTGATGCACCAAATTCGTGTTGTCCACGGATATTCCTGGGGAGGTCGACGTATCCTTGTCAACCGTCAGCTTGAACACCTTGCCAATGTTGCGACCTGTCCCGGTGTTTTCGTTGTATCCAGCTGGTGCTGTCGGTGCAACCGTCTCCACCAGGTAGTAGGTGCCGAAGGGCAGCTTGCCGATGTAGAACGCGGCAGATGCTCCGGATTCATACCAGGTCTTGCCCGTCGGCTGTCCCTCGGTATACTCCGACAGGTCGGCACGGAGGATGTGGAAATGCGCACCGGACAGTGAAGCATAATTATCCTCGTCCACCTTCCGCAGGATGACTTTGCGGCTAAGCGGGGATTCGTTCAATATCGTATAGACCGGCAGGGTGGTGTCCGTGGGCTTCACCGCGCCCGTCGGCAACGAGTACTTGTCTCCGGTGGCCTCCTTCACAAAGCTGGTGGTCGGCGCTTCGGTGGTATACACGGTGTTTCCGTTGGTATCTTCGCTGGCAGCATAGATGTTGAACCAGCCCTTGGGATCCACTACAAGCTTGTACTGCACCTCGGCATCGTTTTTCACACCTGTCGGGAAAGTGGTCTCAACCAGGAAGTACGTTCCGTGCGGAACCTTCTCGAACACGACCAAGCCTTCGCCATAGACCTTCCGGGGATCAGGCTTGTCCTCCGGCGGAGTCTTGCTGTTATCCGTCACCTTCACATTGAAGGTCGCGGGGGTTTCAGCGGCGATGCTATCGGAGGCTACAGGGTCGCCCACGGCCTTGGTCGTATCAGGGCCGGTACCTGCAGCGTTAACCTCATAAAGTGTGAACGCCGCGCCGGGGAGCGGGTTACCGTTGCCGTCGATCTTGCGGAACACCACATTAAAGCCACTGGAGGACCAGTAGATGCACTTCAATCCATTGATATCGTCGCCCTCCTGGCCTCTCAGGAATTCGCCGCTACAATCGGTGGATTTATCAGCTTGGGCGTTGCGGAAGGTTTCCATCGTAGAGAGTAATTCCGTTGTGCTGAGCCCAGACTTGACCTCAGCGCTCTCAAACACCGCAAACTGCCGGGATGCGCGATAGTGTTCCCCTGCCTCAGCCCATACCCAGATGGAACCAGGTCCTTCCGAGTTGATCGCGCCGGTCACGACGAGGGAATTCGCGGCACTGCCTTCTGCCGAATACCCCGCCACGAAGATATCCTGGCGAACTTTATATGCCTGGGCAGTGGTGTCAACCGGGTAGGCCTTATCGCCGTTCTTTGGCTTGTTAGCATCAGTCGTGGAGTATACCCAAGGCGCAGCACCCTTTTTCTCCACGAAGTTACCGCTCGCGCCCAGGATAGCGCTCTCGGCGTTCACATCCGTTCCACCGAAGCTCGGGTTGTCCTTCAGCTTCAGCTTCGAATTCTCCGCAAGATAGATGCCCGCGCCATTGGTATTGGCGGTATTACCGACGATCTCGCCGCCGGTCATCTCCGCCGTCGCGTTCGCCGCTACATACACCGCGCCGCCATAGTTCGAAGCGGTATTGCCGGTGATCGTGCCGCCGGTCATGGTGAAGCCGCAAATTGCCGGATTCGTCCCTTCAGCGGCCTTGCCGGCACTGCTGTCGTACACCGCGCCGCCATAAAGCGAAGCGGTGCAATCCTCGATGCGGCTGTCACTGCCAACCGACAGCGTACCCTTCTCCATATAGACGCCGCCACCACTGTTGGCGTTCGATGTACCTGCCAACAGGTCGTTATGCCCGTCGATGGTCGCGTTGGTCAGGCTTACCGTGCTGCCGTTATTGGGCACGTTCTCGCTCTGGTTGTAGATCGCGCCGCCATAAATCGAAGCGGTGCAATCCTCGATGCGGCTGTCACTGCCAACCGACAGCGTACCCTTCTGCATATAGATGCCGCCGCCACTGTTGGCGTTTAGTGTACCTGCCGACAAGCTGTTATGCCCGTCGATGGTCGCGTTGGTCAGGCTTACCGTGCTGCCGTTATTGGGCACAGTCTCGCTCTGGTTGTAGATCGCGCCGCCATAAAGCGAAGCGGTGCAATCCTCGATACGACTACTTTCGCCGAGGGCAAGGGTGCCGACTGCCATACAGATGCCACCGCCGCTCCGAGCGTTTGCCGTCTCTGACGAAAGTTCGTTATGCCCGTCGATGGTTGCGTTGGTCAGACTTATCGTACTGCCGTTATTGGGCACAGTCGTGCTCGCGTTGTAGATTGCTCCACCATAGTTCGAAGCGGTGCAATTCAAAATGCTTCCGCCTGTCATCTCAACTGTCGCATAATCCGTCACATACATCGCACCGCCATCACTGCCGGCATTGCAACCCATGATCTGACCCGAGGACATGTTCAGTCTGCTGTAGCTCTCCAGGTAAATCGCGCCGCCGTACCGGGCACAGGGCTCGGTAAGCGTCGTCGAGCCGCGGATCGTGCCTCCGGATACCGTAACCGTGCTGTTGGCTGTGGCAAAGATTGCGCCGCCGTAGCTCTGTGTACCGGTGGTCTTATTGTTCGACAGGGTCGCGGTTCCACTCAATTCAAACGTCGCATAGGATTCCAGATACACCGCGCCGCCGCCAATGACAGCCGTATTGCCGGTGATCGTGCCGCCGGAGACATTGACCTGTGCATGGTTGGATTCACCCGTGCCGCTGGCTGCAATCGCGCCGCCATGGCTGGTGTTGCCGGTGGCCTGGTTGTTGGTAATTTCACCGCCGGAAACCGACACAGCGCTCTGGCTTTCCGCATACACCGCGCCGCCGCTGGCGACAGCCTTGTTGCCGGAAATCGTACCTGCTGAAATCTTCGCCTGGGCAGTACCGGACAGGAAGATCGCACCACCATGGCTGTTGGTGCCTGTAACCTCGTTGTTGGTGATCGAAGCGCTGCCATTCACATTCAGCATTCCGGAAGCCATATATACCGCGCCGCCGTTGGTTGCGCTGTTGCCCGTTATGCTACCGGCGGAAATATTTACAATCGAACTGTCGGCAGCATAGATGGCGCCGCCAGCCCTTGCCTTACCGTTCACCAATTCCGCGTCTGCAGAAATGTTCAAAGTTCCGGACTGTATATTCAGTATACCGCCATACTGATGGCTCTCAGTCTGACCTTCGGCCGCATCCCGCTCTTTGCTGGGATTATACTGGTTGCCACCATTCAGCTTCAGGTTCTGTACCGTCAGGATACCGTAGGACTGAACCATGCTGCCCACGTTGTCAAATCCACGGGTGACCGTAGCTTTGGAAGCATTCATGCCAGAATAGATAAAGATATCGCCTGCATCTTTATCCAATGTAGATGCATTCTTGTTGTTCTCAGCCGTGGTAAAGATTATCGGGCGATTTGAACGATTGTTCACCTGCTCCGGCACGGTATAATCCATCAGCATCTTCAGCTTGACCGTGCTGGAATCCGAATAGGCCCCACCATTCTTGTTGTATAGTGCACCGGCTGCAGCCTCGAAGCCATCGGCCAGGGTCATGTAGACCGCGGGCTCCAAGTCTTCGTTCTTGAACAACAGCTTATCGCTGTCGTCCGTCAGCTTGCACACGGGCTCGAATTTCCAGACCACCTTCTTCGTTCCGAAGGGGATGGCATAGATGCTGGCATTCCGGTCATAGGTGATCACATCCAGGTTCTCCCGGACAGCCGTCTCCACGCCGATCTGGTCGATGTCTTCTTCCTTCTCGGTGCAGATGCCGATGGCCGCGTTGGCGGTCAGGTTCCCGTCCACAACCAGGCTGGTATCACCTGAGATACGCAGGTTGGAGGCACTGCTGCCCGCCGTGTTGCCGGTGATCTTCACGCCGCCCTGCACATGGATGATGCCAGATACAGCGCTCTCATTCCCATTGCCGTCGGTGGTCTTCTCTCCGGCGATGTACACGCCGCCGCCGTTTTCCACGCTGCCAACGCTGTTGTCGGTGATGGCCGCGGTTTCGGACATCGTAATTGAACTGCCGGACGCGACATACGCACCGCCGCCTTTGCCGGTGGCACTGTTATGGCTGATGGTTCCGCCTGTAAGCACGCCGCTGCCCTTCAGGTAAACGCCCGCGCCGTTTGTCGCGGTGTTGGCAGAGTCACTGCTGCCGACTTTACCGCCGGACATGATCAGGCTCGCGCCGGTATCCACGTACACCGCGCCACCGTTGGCCGCGCTGTTGCCGCTGATCGTGCCGCCGCTCATGGTGAAGGTCACGCCCTGGTTGGCCAGGCGCACACCGCCGCCCCCGCCGGTCGTTATGGTGGTATCAGTGATGCTGCCGTCTTCGTCCCTGGTGACCGTCCCCGCCACGTTGTTGGAGATCGTGCCGCCGGTCATATCCAGCGTCGCGTCACACAGATAAATACCGCCGCCGCCTTCCTTGTGCCGGGCCTCATTGCCGGAAATCGTGGCGTCATCACTGAGGGTCAGCTTATTGTCACCCAAAATTGTATAGACGCCGCCGCCGTGTCCCTGGGCAATGTTGTTCGATATGCGGGTGCTTCCGCCGATGTTCAGCGTCGCGCTGTTCTTTACGTGAACGCCGCCGCCGTTGCCGGTGGAAACATCAGTACCATTGACAGTGGCAGTGTTGCCCTCGATGGCCGTCGTGCCCAGCAGGTTGACTGTGGTGGCATTGCCATCCGCGCAGATACCGCCGCCGTTGACCGCCGAGCAGCCCTCTATGGTGCTGTCGGTTACGTTCAGCGTACCCTTGGCCAGGTAGATTGCGCCGCCGTCGCCGGTCGTATTCAGCTTGTTGATTGTCACGCCGCTGAATGACGCCGAAGTCACACTCGTGATATTGAACGCGCCGCCGTTTACGTTTTCCGTGGTCATCACACTGGTGCCGCCATCAAAGATCAGGTCTTTCACCGTGAAGCTGTTGGACGTTGTGTTCACCGTGAACATCGAAGCCGTAGACTGCGCCTTTGTGAGGGTAGCATTCGTCAGGCTGTCGCCGGTCGCACCCGTGGCAGGCGAATAGTAATATCCATCACTGTTATTGCTTCTTATCTCCGCCGTCGTGAAGGTCAGGTCACGGGCAGTGTCGTAAGTGATATTCGCCTCACCGCTGTCCAATTCGTAATCCTGAAGCATCTTCAGCTTCAGCGCTCCGGGATAGGGCGTCCTGCCGGAGTTGTAGTACAATGCATTGGTTGTAGCATTGAATCCTTCCGCGACCGTGGAATAGACCGCCGGACTGAAAACATATCTGGAACCCACAGACACGCGTTCGTATAGCAGAACATTGTTACTGTCTGTCAGCTTGCAAACCGGTTTGCCGTTCCACAATGCATTCCTTCCATCCTTCGTTATTCCGTATAGATAGCTTCCCGTATCATTCTTGGCTGCTTTGTCATCCCGCGCATTTCGGAAGGCTTTGAGGGAGTTCACCAGGGTGTCCACTGAAATGCTCATTCCCTCCTCGATCTTCGCAAACTGACGGGTCGACCAGTAGTGCGGCGATTCTGCCGCCCAGACCCAGATGCTCCCATTGTCAGAGCTGATTTCTCCATTGACTACCAGAGAAGCGGCGGAGGTATCATCGTCAGAATCGCTCTGATATCCGGCGATATAGATATCCTGACGAGGTTTTGGATAATAAGTACCGCCATTTCCCTTTGCAGTCAGCTCCTCCTGTTTATAGTTGCCCTCGTTTGAGAAGGAACCCTGGCTCATCACCCTGCCGAACGATGGACCACCGGAGATATAGAGCGTTCCGTGACTGGATGTTGATTCATGCGCGAGATAGATGCCTGCGCCGTCACCATTGCTCGTCACTTCATTCTTCCATATCTTTCCTCCTGTCAGTGTCATGGCACCGCCGTTGTTCACATATACCGCGCCGCCGTTGCCGCTGGTGGTTGAGTTTTGTAAAACCGCGTCGGTCTGTACCGTCAGTCTGCCACCGGAGGGAACACTCACGATGCCGCCATTCGCGGTTGATGTATAAATTCCCTTCGCGCCGTCCAGAATGATGTTGGTCAGCACAAGTTTTCCACCGGCAGTGAACATGGATGCGTTTGTAAACCCGCCGCGGGCAATGGTAGCAGCAGTACCCGAATCCTGTTTCGGGAACCGGGCGTCGGAAGCGCCCGCCGTGGTCAGCGTCACGGTACCGGTCACCGTGCCCGGAAGTTCAATGGCTTCTCTCTGCGTGTAACTGGCAATCAACATCTTGATCTGCGCATCGCCGCTCACCGCATAGGTAGTGCTCCCGGAATCCGACTGGTAGAACGTTTCGCTCTCCAGCGCCTTGAACGCGCCGCCATTCCCTGTCAGCTCCGTATAGACCGCCGGCACATAGAAGGTCTTTGCCGCACCGTTTTCGCTGTCGGTATACTTCACATACAGGAGGTTCCCGTTCGGCTTTGTAATCTTGCAGACCGGCAGCACGTTGATGTATTTTACCACCGACGTGTAGGGATCTTTCCCGGTACTGCCCCTGTTTTCGCCGATCGTGCCTGTATAAACAGTTGCCGGCAGGGTGGCGTATTTTGTCTTCTGCTCGTCGGTCAGGTTCTCGATGACCTCATAGTCAAGTCCCTGGGACAGGTTCACCGCCGTCATGGATTCTCCCGCTTTCAGGGTAAAGGTTGCCGTGGTGGTATCCCTTCCGTTGCTTTCAAAGGTCATCCCACCATAATAGCCGGTGCTGCTGTCGATCTGCGCGGCATTCAGCTGGCCGGTTGCCGTGGCATTGCCCCTGATATGAACGGTGAAGCTGAATGTCTCATCCGTGTCCGCCGGATTGGACGCGCTTGACAGCACCTCCTTGCTTACCGTCAGTGAGAAGATCTGGATCCAGTAAATCGTATTGGGGCTCGGGTTTTCAATTATGCCGCCCTTCAGGCCATTGCGGTCGTTCACGAAGCTGTAGAGGTTCGTCGTATTGTCGCCGATTGCGAATGTACCAAACGGCATCTTCTCCTTTCCGTGCTTGTCGTAGCAGTTCGCATCGTCAGGCACATATACGCCGATGTAGGAGCCGCCTTTCAGGCCGCCGTTGTTCGTGTTGATAATAGAGTTCAAATTATAAGTACTGCCACTCTTCACGGTCGGCCTGTCATGATTCAGCTCTACGTTGCAGGCAACGGATTGCCCATCCTTGGTCGCCGTGTTCCCCGAGACGTTCACCTTGCCGGAAAGGTAAAGCCGAGAATTTACATCATAGAACGCAATGCCGCCGCCTACTTTTGTGGCGCTGTTGTTGATGATAGAGCCGCCGGACATGTACATGCAATTGCTTGCGCTGCCGGGGAGGTACACGCCGCCGCCATTGACCGCGCTGCAGCCGCGGATCGTTCCGCCGGACATGTAGAATTTCCCACCCTTGTCACGCACGCCGCCGCCGGAGCCGCCATTCGCCGAACACTGGTAGATGGTACCGGCTTTGAGCGTGAACGTGCCGCTGTTCAGATACACGCCGCCGCCGTCACCTTTCGTGATCGTGGCGCAGTTGCGGATGACGCCGCCATTGATTTCGAAGGAACCGGTATTGATATACACACCGCCGCCGTCACCCTCCTTTACGGTCGCATTCTGCAAGATCGCGCCCTCGCCAAGCGTGACCTTCGCGTTTGCGTTATTGATATACAGATTGCGCGTTTTGCTTTGGGCGGTGATGCCGTTTTGTGAGCCGCCATCGATGACGATGTTCGTCAGCGTGAGGTTGCAATTCGCGTTCAGGAAGCTGTTGTTGCCCGTTCCGGCGCCGCGGGTCACGGTGGCGCGTCCGCCTGTGCTGCCCTCGAAGGGATAGCCGTCCGTATCCCCAGCGCCTGCGGTCGTAAAGATCAATTCACGGCCTTCATAGTAATTTGCGATCAGGTATGTCTCGGACGTATAGTTCTCCACCAGCATCTTGATGCTGTAGGTCTTGCCTTCATAAAGCTCGCCATCCTTCGTGTACAGCGTCGGGCTTGCCGTGTTCAGGATGCCAAACGCGCTGGACGTGCCGTAATTGCTATTGTTGCCCGCGTTCAGCTTGTCAAAGATGGCCGGGCCGGTACCATTATCCTTCATATAGAGCAGGATGTCGTTGCCATCAGCATCCTTGCCGGTGATCTTCGCAATGGGCGGGCCCGCCCAGATGATCTTTACCCCGGCTGTGTCTGTTCTGTCAATGATGCCGTGCAGCGTGCTGGTGTCCGCCTGGAATACGGCAGCATCATCCTGGAATCCGTCCGGATTGGCAATGAAGGACGTGCCGAACTGTGTGCCGACCTTGGCCGCGTTTGTAACGCCAATGTTGCCGTTCAGGTGGCAATAGACATACACGCTGGCAGCGGCATTCTGACTGCTCGCCCACCACAGACGCAGGTTGGAATCCGTGCCTGCGGCCGTGTGGTTCTCCTTGATAGATGAGGAATCCGTAAACGCAGCCGCAGCCGTCGCATCCGTAAATTCCGGACCCACGTACAGCGTGCGGTTGTTTTCAAGGAACACG
This sequence comes from Clostridia bacterium, assembly GCA_017512905.1. Lineage (GTDB taxonomy): Bacteria > Bacillota > Clostridia > Christensenellales > Aristaeellaceae > UBA2862. Next base: position 17,025 of record JAFWEL010000060.1, on the reverse strand, counting down.
CCAGCCGCGTTGTCCACAGTGCTGGAAGTCAAGTGGTTGTCGGAAACCTCGCTGTTGTTGCGAAGGTACAGCTGAGACCTGCAATAGATGCCGCCGCCCTGATTGCCGGCCGTATTGTTTTTCACCCTGGAATTGTCAACCTTCAGATAACGGTCATTGTTTGCGCTGTTTTTGTAAATACCGCCGCCATGCTTTGCCGCGGTATTCCCGCTGACCTCCGAAGCCGTGAGGGTCATGTTCCAGACATTGGCATACACGCCGCCGCCGCCAAGCTCGCTCCCTGTGCCATTGGCCGTATTTCCGCTGATAACCGCGTCGGATATCGTAAGCACAGAGCCTTCAGCATCTCTGTTCTGGTAGATGCCGCCGCCGTTTTTCGCCGTCGTGCAGTCGGAGATCGTCGTGTTGGTCGTTACAGCTTCCTCGCCTGTCCCTTCCGTGTGCGCTTTGATCTCTACGGTCTTGGCAATGGTGTAGACGCCGCCGCCGTTGCCGCCGGAGATGTTGGTGTCCATCGTGCAGCCCTCGACGGTCAGATCCATCAAATCCCCGTTATCTTTAATATAGAAGTAGACACCGCCGCCATCGCTGGTCGCCGTATTCCTGGAAATCTCCGCGGATGTAGCCGTCAGCGTGCGCACACCCGCATAGACGCCGCCGCCCGCGCCGCCGTTGGCCCCGTTGCCGTCGATGCTGACATCGCTGATCTCCAGCTTGGAGCCGTCCACATTCCGGCTCTGATAGACGCCGCCGCCGTTGGTCTTTGCTGTGTTGTGGGAAACGGAGGAACGAATGGGCTTGCCGCTGCTGCTGTCTGTCCTGGTCTCGCTGGCACCGATGGTGACCGTCTTGGCCAGGGTATAGATGCCGCCGCCGCTGCCGCCGGAGGTGTTTCCGTCGATGGCGCTGCCCTTGATCGTCAGCACCTGGTTATTGCGGTTTGTATCACTATCCGCGTCAAGCCACACACCGCCGCCATTGCTTGCTGCCGTGTTGTTGGAAATGGTCGTATCCGAAATATTCAGGTTGGTGCATTTGTAGGCATTCAGTCCGCCGCCCACTCCCTTTGTGGTATTGTTCGAGATGTTGGAACCGGTTATGGAGACGGTTCTTGCCTTCGTTTGCACTCCGCCGCCGCTGCTTTTTACATCGGTGGAGGTGGTTGACGTGTTCCCTGTTATCGTGGCATTGGCAATGGTCAGCTTGGCGCTGTTATCGTCCTTGTCGTGGTAAATGCCGCCAACTGTCGCCGCCGTGCAGTTTTCGACCTTCATATCACCGACACGGTGCGTTCCTGCTTTCACGCCGCTGGACAGGTTAGCTCCGCCGGGAGCTTTTGCCGTTCCGTCTGCAAAGATCGGATTGCCGTTTGCGTCCACATCGTAGCTGTCGCTGATGACCAACTGTTTGCCCACAGAGTGCACTGCGCCGCCGTTTACGGCCGAACATCCGCTTATGGTGACGCCAATCAGCTCGGCCTTTACGGCATTACCGTTGGAGAGAGCAACCGCGCCGCCATTTTTGAGCGACGTACAATTGGTAAAGGTGGTGTTGACAACCGTTGTATATTTTGAACTGCTTCGGAAGCCGCCGCCGTTGCCATCGTTGCTTCCACCGGCAGCTGTCAGGCCGCAATCATTGAACGTGCAGTCCTCCACTCTGGTCCAGCAATCAAAGGTCGGTGCTCCTCCTCCAGTGGCGGTAGTCATTATATACACGTTGAATCCGCCGCCGTTACGCGAAGTGGCATAACAGTGCTCGAAGGTGCAGCCTTTCACGATGATGTTGCGTGAGCCAAGCTCCATGCCGCCGGCTGCCTTGGACCGGCAGTTGGTGAATGTACATTTGGTTATCAGGGACTCCGTATAGTTATTGGTGAATTCGACCCTATGGAAAACAGCGCCCGCCTGCCAGTTTCCTTCGCAGGAATCAAACTCACAGCCTTCCACTTTAAGCTTGTCGACGTACGCATGGATCGCCCCGCCGCCATCACGGGAACCGCCCCTTATGGAATGGCAGTTGTAGAAGTACGAATCTTTAACCTTCACCCAGGAATTTGTTGCCCCGGAGGTTGTTTCCGCAAAAATAGCGCCGCCGTTGTTTGCGTAAAGATCGGTGAAATCCACGTTGTCAACGGTTACCGAGCTGCCTTTTGCAACGACGGCTCCGTATTCAGTGCTGCCCTGAACGCCCTTGACGTTGAAGACCAGGTCTTTGATTGTAAGAGCCGTTGCCGCAGACCCGCTCGTCGTGGAGATCATGGCGTTGGTATTGTCGGTGTCGCGGCTGATGGTGGCACGGGGTTCGTCTGCATCAACCGGCTTGTATGTATAAGTGCCCTCTGTCGCCGTAGTAAAGGTGATGTCATACCCCGCCGGAACGACAACCGCATCCGAAGACGGCAGCAGATAATCCACCAGCATCTGGATCGTGGCGGTCTTTGCCGTGGTAAGGCTTATCGTCCCGTTTTTGACATCATTGATCGCGCCGCTGATCGTGGTATAGCGATGCTCTCCACCCGCAGAATCAACGACCTTGCAGACATATCTGTCGTTGCCGAAGATGATCTTATAGGTCGCGCTCGAACCCGGAGTTGACCCTGTGAGGGGAGCAAACGATCCGCTGGTTACCGTCAGCGTTTCTTCGGGCAGCGGGCTGGAAGACCCGCGCCTGAGACGAACGGTACCGCTGACACTGCTGCCAAATGCGCCGTCAAGATGATAGGTCATGCCCTGCCCGCCAGGCAGCAGGATCGTGATGGCTGCGTTCACCCCCAGGTTCAGGTCGTCTTCCGTCACCGGAAGCAGCGCCGAGCGAACCGAGCCGTTCTTTGCGTATACGGCGCCATAGCCGGCATTGGTGGTCGTATTGATGACGCCCAACTGTCCGACCGTGGTATTTCCGACAGTAAGACTGCTGATCTCCAGAGCCGAACTGGCGTTGTTCTCGATGGAAATATAGGCCGGCTCTGCATAGTAGATCAGAATCGTTCGCCCGTTAAGCGCCTCGGTATTTCCGTCCCGCTTTTTGAGTTCCCAGGTTTCGGAAGCATCGTCCCAGTCAAGATTCGTGACGTAATCGCTGTATTGTGCGGCATCCCCTGCAAAACCGATGGCATAAACCGCGGTCGAAGAAAGACCGAGGGAATAGGTGTTTTTAATTTCGTCAGCCAGTTCCGAAATCGCCGCAGAGTCAAATTCGGGGAAATAATCAAACGCCGCTTTTTTCACCTGATAATCGGTATCTCCTGTCCCTTCGATGCTTGCAGGCGGAATATTCTCCGCAAAGGACTTCTGGTAGCGCACCTCAACCTTGATCTTCGCACCCCAGAAGAGCTGTTTCGCATCCTCGTCTTTCTGCACACTGAAGCCGCGGCGGTCATTTGAAATCTTTGTCGTTACGTTGCTGTCGTTCGTATAGGTGGCAAATCTGGCGCCGGGCACATCGCGTTTCGAGGTCATACTGTCAGGCACATAGATACCGAGGCTCGCGCTGCCTCCGAGGCCCTCCATGATGAGCACGTCCTTGGAATCCTGGTCCAGATAGATGTTGCTCTTGGTCGTGTCATCGGAGAGTGTGTTGCCGGAGATATTCACGTCCCCGGAGAAGTAGAGCCTTGCGTCTGTGCTGCCCATGCCGACCGCACCGCCCTCAGAGGCGGTGTTGGTCGTATAGGTTCCGCCAGTGAATGTCGCTCTGCCGGAATCGACAAATACCGCCGCGCCGTTGACCGCACTGTTATTGGCCATGGAAGTCGTCGATGCCAGCGATGCAGATCCGCTGCCGACATACAGCGCGCCGCCGTTTGTGCCGGCTGTGTTGTATGTCATGGTTACGGTATTGGTCAGCGAAACGATGCCGCTTCCTGCGTAGACCGCGCCGCCGCTTCCGGAAGTCGCCTCATTGCCTGCGTCCACGCCGCCGAATCTGACTCCATCGAGGGCGATGCTGCCGGAGCCCGCGCAGAGCGCGCCTCCGTTTCCGGCTTCCGAAGTATTGTCGGTCATGCTGCCGCCGGTCACCGACATGGTGCCCGATCCGGCATACATCGCGCCGCCGTCGCTTCCGGCGGTGTTCCCGGACACGGCTACACCCGTGAACGCAACGGCGCCGGATTCGGCGTACACCGCGCCACCTTTGCCGTCCGTTGCCGTATTCCCATTCAGGCTTTCGCAGGACACGGTCACGCTGCCGCCGCCGGCGTACACCGCGCCGCCATTGGTTTTTGCCGTATTGTCAGACAGGTCCGCTTCATCGGACAGAATCACGTTGCCCGTACCGGCGTAGACAGCGCCGCCGCTGCTCGCCGTGGCGCTGTTATTGGCTATGCTTCCGCCGGACACCGTCACATTGCCGCTGCCCGCGTAGACCGCACCGCCGTTTCCGGCGGAGGCCGTGTTGTATTCGATGGTTCCGCCAGAGACGGTAACCGTGCCGGTATTTACGTATATTGCGCCGCCCTCTCTCGCTATATTGGCCTCGTCAGTGCTTCCGCCGAACGTACCCTCGGATACAGTAACGGAAGCGCCGTTGGCATAGATCGCGCCGCCCTTGCCGCTTTCCGCTTTATTGCCCGTCCAGGTACCGCCGGACGCCGTGATCGAACCGGAGCCGACCCAGATCGCGCCGCCGTCACCGTCGGAAGCGGTGTTATTTGAAACACTCGGTTTTAACACCTCGGATGAAGTGGTGGCCGTATTGGAAACCGTGATCGTACCGGTTTCCGCGTAGATCGCGCCGCCTTTTTTCGCAGTATTCCATGTCAGGCTGCCGCTCTGGCTGATGTCAATGACCGCGCTTCCCGCAAAGATCGCGCCGCCGTTGCCGCTCTCGGCCTTGTTGCCGGAGATTTGGGCAGAACCCGAAATGGTGATCGTACCGGCTGCCGTATAGATCGCGCCGCCGTCTCCAGTCGTCGCCGTGTTATTCTGAAGCTTTCCGGTACCGGATACTGTGATCTCTCCGTTGCCGGAATTGTAGATCGCGCCGCCGTTTGCCGCGCTGCATCTGGTGATGGTTCCGCTGCTTACCGTGATATTGCCGGCAGTCGCGCTGACCACGCCGCCGCTGCCAGTGTTGATGGCATTGCGCACGACTGCGGATGCCCCGATCGTCAGGTCGCCAGCGCTTTGGATCATCGGCTTTCTGGAAGATATGGAATTACCCTCCAGCACCATGTTGGTAAAGGCCAGGGTTCCCTGGTTGGTGAACAATATGGAATCCGCCAGGTCTTCACTGCGCGTAATGACTGCCTGGGTACCTGCGCCTTCAAACCCTTCTTCTGCTGTCGTAAACGTGACAGCATATCCGGAAGGAATCGTCACGGTATCCACAGAGGGCATGAGATAATCCGTCAACATCTCGACGATAGACGTCGTGGAGCCTTGCGTCTCGATATAGGCAATCGCGCTTCGGAGTGTGTAGAATTTCACATCTCCGATCTTGCAGATCGCCTTCGGTGTATTGGTCAGGTCAACTTTTGTTCCCTCTGTCAGGCTGATTTCCAAACTGCTGTTATCCGTAACCGTTGCTGTGGAGGTAGTGGTTCCCGTGATCGCCCCGGTCTTTGCGGACAGGATATAATTGTCGTTTTCCGTTTCGGTGATGGTATAGTCTCCTGGTCCAAGGCCTTTGATCCTGATCCTGGTTCCATCCATCACATCATTGAGGACAATCGTTCCTGGAGTGGTACCGCTGGCAGGCGTCGCGGTGATCGTATCTGTATCCGAGCCTGTCACAGAGTAGCTGCTCTTTGTTATGGCGGTTGAACTGATGGTCACCGTAAAGGTTTTGTCAGCGAACAGCGAGTCCGTTCCGCTGTTCGACATATCCACCGTCTTGCTGATCTGCAGATCATAGCCGCGCTCTTCATAGATCGCGTAAATGGTCGGTGTCACGGACATCGGAAGATCCTGCCATGTGGAATTGTCAATGCTGAACTGCAGCGCATTGTCGGAGATACGCAGATACATCGTCAAGTCTTCCGTGCTGTCAGCCAGGGCGCCGACTGTGGTGATGTCGGTACTTCCGGCGCCAAGCTTTGTATACCCCAGATAGCGTTCCAGCAAACCGTCATCCAGCACCGCGGGCATGCGGAAGTTGTTCCCGCTCTGGCTGATGGTGAGGCCGCTCAGCGGGATCTCAATGCTCTGATCGTATGCTACTGTCTGGCCGTTGATAACGACCGCTTCATGGTCATAGGTAATGGAATCGGACGCGACGACGCTGCCTGTCTGCGAGTCAACGATAGATCCCGTGATCTTCGTCAGGTTGCCATCTGCATCCGCTTTCATATATCTGATTTTTGGCATGGGATAATAGAGGTAATAGAGATTATTACTCCCCAGTTCCCCTATCGTTCTGCCTGAGCTGTCCTTCAGAACCAGTTCGTAGACATTGTCTTCGATCTGCGCATAGGCGATTGACACAGCGCCCATGCCCTGCAGCGTTATGGGGCTTCCGTCTGTGCGCTCACTTGTGCCGTACACCACAGCGCCAAATGCATAGTCTTCCAGATCAAGCTTTTCCTGATCATACAGCCCATCCGAAGGAAGCTGGGTTGTCAGGGTGACTGCCTGCGCCCCAAGGGCAAGAGCAAAGCTGTAGTTTGACTCCTTCGTGCTGCGGAGGTTGTCCTGAATGGTAAGCCCATTGCTGCTCACCATCGCAACATGGACTTCCACGGGAAGCGCCTTGTGCGTGTTGGTAAAGGTGACTGTCTGTGACCCTCCCGAACCGTCAGAGGTATAGGTCCACTCATTCGGCTGGGTCTCAGTCCCCGCCTCAGAGGATACTTCCGTATCGAAATGATTATCTGTTGTCTGCGTGATGGTGATCGTCTGCGTGGTGGTCGAGTCTTCCGCGCTGCTGAAGAACAGAATTGCAGACTGCTCTTCACCGTTAATCAGAATATAAGGATCCTTATGATAGGATTGTCCTTCGCTCTCCGGGGTGGTGTCGAACAGAGTGGTCGTTGTGGTTTCGGATCCGTTTGCTACCGTTTGAGTGACCGTCACGTTATAGATGAACCCGGTATCCATGATACTGCTGCTTCCGACGGTCTTCTCCTTGAGGATGATCGTCGTAGGCTGTTGTGTGAAATAGATCACATACAGCGTCGGGTCATAGCCGCAGCTTACCCAGGTGCTGCCGTCTTCCGAATATTGGAAGCCCTGCCATGTATTCCGAAGCTTCAGTGCCGGCAGGGTGTCGTTCGAATCAGACGAATCTGTCATGATGCTCAAAGCCGATGCATCCGCCGCGGACGCGCTACCGATGGCGAAAGCATAGGAAGAGAACCCGCTGGCCAGGCTGAGCGGACCGGTGATCTGGCTCTGCATATCATAGGTACCCAGAGCACCAGTTGTGTACGCTGCTCCTGTTGTCTCGACAGCGGACAACTCGCCGCTGGCCGCCATGCTCTTATAGTCAATATTCAGGGCTTTCTTTTGATAGCAGACATAGTACAGCTCTGCCCCGTCCGGGAGCGCCGCGCTGGTCCCATCTGCATAGGTTACATAGATTCCCTTTTTCGCCGAATCATAGACGACGGCGTTTACCGCCTCCGCCTCGGTGATGGCAGCCACGCCTTCAGCGCTGTCATGCGCGGCCACGAAGGCGATCTCATAGTCGGACGGAGCCGTGACAATACCGCTGCCCGGCAGTGCTATTGAAGTCATGCCAACAGTGATAGGATCGATCGTCCAGCCGCCGGTTCCGGAGGCCACCTCCGACAGTGTTGCCGTCGAAGCATCCACCACATGAACCGTGACGGTGTTCGGTTTGCTCCAATAGGCATAAAGGTCGGGAGCCCCGGTCACAGCCTGCGTAAAGTCGTATTGCATGTATGTTTCGGTTCCACCGTCAGTGCCCTTCGTTGCCCAGTATTTGAACAGCACATTATCGGTTCCTGTGTATTTGGGAATGTAGGGCGGCTCATCTACCACATTCCCGAGATAGGCGTTCAAGGTGTAGACGGTTTCCGAACTCACCACTTCCGAAGTGTACGGCGATTCCCACGCGCCTTCCGCGCCTGTTCCACCCCAGGTCGCAGTCGTATTGTTCAAATGATAGGTCACCTTAGTCTGCCATACCGCATACAGCGTGGTCGGTTCTTCTGAATCCACGCCATAGGTGCCGCCCACAGTGTACAATTCAGCATCCGGATCGTCCGGATCATAGTCGGCTTGGTTGCTCCAGCCTGCCAGGGTATAAGTCACACCTTCGGCAGTATAGCCGAATCCCGTGCCGCTGCTGAGGATAAACTCCGAGTTGTTTTCAAGCCCGGAAACGGTGGCTGTTCCGGCATTCGTGTCAACGGTTCCGGAAGCTGCTTCCGGTTTTCCTCCGGTTCTGCTCGGATAACTGCCGTAATCAGGGCTGCCGCTCACAGTTCCTCCGTTTGCATCATAGGTGATGCTGGCCGAATCAACTCTCGTATAGACGGCATCCAGGAATACCACTTCCTTGCCGCTGGTGCGGATCGCGTCATCGGCATGGAGGGTGAAGCTCTGTCCCGGGGTGTAGATCGTGGTGCTGTCGCTTCCCCGCACCTTCCAGCCGATGAAGGTGTAACCGGTCGGCGCAACGGCGGAATGGGTCAGGGTGATCTCGGCATAGTCGGCGTAATCGCCGTCCGCAAACAGCTCCGCGCTTGCGTCGGCATCATCCATCGTCCCTGTGAGATCATCAACCACGGCGTTGTATTTCAGATAATAAGCTCCGCTCTTCTTCCAGTGAAGTCTCAGGGTCGTGGCATGGTCCGTATGCTGGCTGAAGTCATAGGGCTCAGAGGCTTCGGATCCATCCGAATACACCTCATACCATCCGGCATAGGTATACGTCCCCGGAGAATACTCGAAAGTCGTATCCTCTGTGGCTTCGCTTTGCTTCGTAGTGTAGTAGGTAAAGCGGTCCGAACCGCCATACGCTCTGTCATGATTCACATAGAAGTATGCCCCGGAAGTGGATTCCTCGTAATCACGGGTAACATGTGTGTACTCCCCGATGGGCTCGGCATCGTAGGTGCTGTTAAAGTAGGTCGCGCCCGTGCCCTGAAGGACGCCTTCATCGTCATAGTAATACAGGGCGCCATAATTCGGGTCGATGTCGACTCTGAACTTGATGGGCGTCCATCCTGCGTAAACCGTCACGTCATGGTCGGGCATGGTGTCAACCACAACATATTTATCAAGAGACTCTGTCTCCTCTGTAGTCGGAGCCGTGAAGAACACCGGGATTGTGGCCGCCTTATCCGCATACCATCTGTCAAAGCTGTAGATCGCCCTTCCTGATTCTGACGTGCGTGACGAAATCGGGTCCACAGGAGCACTTCCTGCCAGCGAAGCCCTATAGGAAAGACCCGTCACGGCGGCCGGCATCTCGCTGGCGCCGCTGCCTGTTACAGAATCAGCAAATGTCAACGTGTAGGAGCCGCTTTCCGCCGGACTGTACGCCCCGCTAAGGTCATAATACACATTGAGAACCGTCAGCGCCTTTGTGTTGCCGATCACCGCGGGTGGGTCACAATGCCCAAACGTATAACCGGCATATCTGTCTTCCGCCCTGTCGTTTTCCTCAACGGCAACCATATTCCCTATGTCTGCAGTCCTGGAAACCGTCTGCGCATACTCATAGGTTTTATCCGCCGCAGAAGGATCCTCCGTGGTCTTCTGCTTCCAGTATACAATATTATACGTCGCCTGCCATTTGGCATATAATGTGACATTTCTTCGCAGATACAGTTTCCCCTGGGAAATGTAAACACTGCTTTCAACATCCGCATTGTTCACAAGAATTCCGTGGGCATCTGTTATTTGGGTTCCGTAGTCAACGGTTTCCACAGTGTCATTTCCAACTTTTGTGGAGTTCAGAGTTCCTGTCCACCACCCCAGGAAGGTATAGCCGTCACGGGCTGTCGTCGGAAGAGAAAAACTGCCATCATATTCCACAGGATCGCCGGCATAAAAGCTGGCGGGCGCCACATAGGCCGCACTGAGCCCTGACTGAGCCGCATAATAGGTCAGCCAGTGGATTTCCTTATAGATTGGATAGAGATGTGTCTCGCCAGAGATCGTTATGGGATCCTCTTGGATGACGTACGAATTCCCATTCGAGTCTTCTGTAACACCCGGAGTCTGCACAGGCGTATAGGACCACCCATAGAAGTCCATATTTGTATCATCCGTGCTGGAATAAGAGGCGGTCACATCGCCGATGTCCACCTCAGCGGTTTTTGAAGTGGTTTCGCCTTCCGTTGTGGTCACAAGCTCCTCCCTAACCGTGGAAGATACGGGGAAGGTCCTGAAGCTGCTGTCATACTGCCCGTGGAAATATACATAGGCATACTCCTTGAACACAGCATAGAGATAGACTGCGCTGTCCTCGCCTTGCGGAATGGTAGCGGTGTCAAAACTATACGCATTATCCTCTAAAATAACATTGCCGTCTACGATTTTGCCCGCATACCATCCAGCAAATTCTTTAGTGTCTGTTGAAACAAGCTGAGGAACAACCAACTCGTCGATACTCTTGACGGTCTGGCTGTAAACAGGTGAACCATCGCTGCCTCTGGCCGGATACTCTGAATAATGACCCTCACTCGGAACCCAGAACGTATACGTGCATCTTGCGATGGCGTCGCTGCCCGCAATCACATACACCGAGAACCCGTCCGATTCAAACCCGACGGTATCCCCGTCCAGGGCGCAGTCCAGTACCTCCGGCTCATCGCCGAAGTGGACCACGTTGATATTGTCTTTTTCCATCGTCTCCGGTGCGTCCTTCAGCCGGATGGAGACGTTCACCGGGGCCTTGGGCTGCACCGGCTCGCCATCCTTCTTTATGGCGATGTCCAGCGCCTTGATATAGTTCAGGTTGTCCGCGTCCGTATCCAGCGCCTCAGCGGCCCGGACGGCGTATTCGTCGACCGCCGCGCCGGTCAGCTCGGACACCGCCAGCTTCGCGCCGGAGGGGATGCCCGCCTCGGGGCCGTAGCTGACCTCCACGCTATAGGTGTTGCCGGAGGCGTCTATGTAATGGGTGGAGATGGTCTCGGTGACCACCACGGCGTACAGCGAGAAGCTATCAGCTTCAAAGGAGACTTCGGTTTGGTTGTTCCCGACTCCAGCCGGTTCCGTATCACCCGCGGGCATCTCGACACTCAGGCTTGTCCTGCCGTCCCCGTTCTCAGCGTCGGTCTGCTCGACGACCTCGGTCTGGCCTACGTCGTCCATGTGGACGACCACGGCATTCTGGTCCTCTTCGATCTCGCTGACCGAGATGACCACGGAAACGGGGATGCGCGGCTCGATCTCATTGCCGGCGGCGTCATAAAAGGTGATGTCCACCAGCTGCACACGGCGAACCTTCACGAAGTCGTCTGCTACGCTCTGGCGGATGTCGGACAGGGTGTCGGCATCCCACACGCGCCGTACCGCCATGGTGGTGCCTTCAGGGAACGCGCCCTCGTCCGCCGTCACGGAGACGTTGACGCCCGAGGTCCGGGCCGTGAAGGTAGCGGCGGGCCAGGCGACGGCGGGAGCTTCGTCCATTTCGGCCTGCGGCTCGTCCACGGGCGCTTCCTCAGCAGACAAATCATCGACGGCGACCGTCGGTTCATCCGACGTCACGTCCTCGGTCTCGACCACAGGCGCTTTCTCCGGAGCGTCTCCTGGCGCGCTCACCGCGTCCTCTGCCATGGTGTCCGCCGTGGGTTCGGGTTCCGCTTCCGGTTCCTCGACCTGCTCGTTTTCAGGCTCTGCTTCAGATTCCCAAGCCTGCCCGGCTTCACGCTCAGCTTCAGGTTCTTCCGCCTGCTCGACCTCCGGCTCGGCCACAGGTGCTTCCGCCTGCTCGACCTCCGGCTCGGCCACAGGTGCTTCCGCCTGCTCGATTTCCGGCTCCGCCACAGGTTCCTCAGCCTGTTCGATTTCCGGCTCGGTCACAGGCACTTCCGCCTGCTCGATCTCCGGCTCCGCCACAGGTTCCTCTGCCTGTTCGATTTCCGGCTCGGTCACAGGCACTTCCGCCTGCTCGATCTCCGGCTCCGTCACAGGCGCCTCCGTCTGCTCCATTTCTGGCTCCGTCACAGGCACTTCCGTCTGCTCGATTTCCGGTTCCGCCACAGCTTCCTCAGTCTGTTCAATTTCGGGTTCAGCCACAGGCTCCTCGGCCTGATCGATCTCGGGTTCAACGACAGGCGCTTCCGTCTGCTCGATCTCCGGTTCGGCCACAGGCTCCTCGGCCTGATCGATCTCGGGTTCAACGACAGGCTCTTCCGTCTGCTCGATCTCCGGTTCAGCCACAGGCTCCTCCGCCTGTTCAATTTCAGGTTCGGCCACAGGCTCCTCGGCCTGCTCGATTTCGGGTTCAGTCACAGGCTCCTCGGCCTGTTCAATTTCAGGTTCGGCCACAGGCTCCTCGGCCTGCTCGATTTCGGGTTCAGTCACAGGCTCCTCGGCCTGCTCGATTTCGGGTTCAGTCACAGGCTCCTCGGCCTGCTCGATTTCGGGTTCAGTCACAGGCTCCTCGGCCTGCTCGATTTCCGGCTCCGCCACAGGCTCCTCGGCCTGCTCGATTTCCGGCTCCGCCACAGGTTCCTCAGTCTGTTCAATTTCGGGTTCGGCCACAGGCTCCTCGGCCTGTTCGGTTTCCGGTTCGGCAGCAGGTTCTTCTGCCTGTTCGATTTCGGGTTCGGCGACAGGTTCTTCTGCCTGTTCGATTTCAGGTTCGGTCACAGGCTCCTCCACCTGTTCAATTTCGGGTTCAGAGTCGATCAACACGCCCTGATCCAGCTCGGGCATATCCAGTAGCTCCAGCCCTGAGAGATCCTGGGCCCCGTCATCCGGGAGATCCGGATCACCGGACACGGACACGCCGGAAGCACCGATATCGGTGGGCATGTCGGCAGGCATTTCTGAATCATCGCCGCCTTCCTTTGCCCCCCCATTGAGCAGCGCGATGCTGTAGGACGCGGTACCGGTAAACACGGCCAGTTCAATCTCATTGAACGGGTGGCGGACCGTGAGCACATAATCATTCTTCGCCCTTTCAATGGTGAGGACCTGGCCCTCCAGGCCGACGTGCTCCACCACGCCCACCTCGGTGATGCTCCTGAGTTTGATCGGTAGGCCCACCTGCTCCAGCAGCCAGCTGAGGCGGATCCTGGCGGGCTTGCCCGCAAAGTCGTAGCTGAAAACCGCGTCGAAGGGGATGGGGTTCTCTGCCAGTGTCTGGGCCGCGAGGGTTACGTCCTCCGGCTTCAGGGTCATGTCGTTGACCAGTCGGAGGATGAACGTGCCGTCAACGGTATAAACGGTCAGCCGCACATCCTTGAACAGAGGCTTCAGGCAAAACAGAAAGTCCTTTTCCAGCGCGACGATCTGCACAAAAAGGGACATGTCAAGGGTGGGGTCCTGCTCGTTGGGCATCACGATGACATTCTCGACGAACTGCATATCCCGCACCGGCAGGTTCAGCTTCTTTACCAGGTCGCTCAGCAGCAGACGGGTCTCCGCCTGCATATGATAGACATAGGTATTCTCGCTCCCCTGGCCGTTAGACACCAGTCCCTGGGACAGGGAGAGGTCGTCGATGTGGTCGAGGCCGTCATCGGACAGATCCCCCAGGGAATCGTCCAGCGTCAGGCTGTCGGAAATCTCGTTGGGCTCCATTGCGCCGATGCCGTCATCAAGCTCCAGGATCTCCGCTGACGCCCGCCGGCCCTGCACCGGCATCACGTCGTCCGCCACAAAGCCAAGGGTGTTGGAAAGCAGGCTGATGACCAAAAGCAGGCTGAACAGCCGCCTGGCAAAGCGCCTGTCTATCCTTCCCGGCCTGTCGCCGCGCCGCATCAGCCCGGTGGCCTTCGGCTCGCGGTCCAATGTATTATTTCGATAATCTTTCATATAGCGCCTCCAAAAAGCAGAAGACAAAATTTATACGTCAATGCCGCCTGCCCCATTTTATCCGCAGGCGGAAACCATTTATTCCCTTGTTTTGACTTTGCCGGGACGCAACGCGTTCCATTCGGCGGCACGGCAGAGCCCGCCTTTTATAACGATTCTACCATACCATATATATTATATCACGACAGAGGCAAAGATGTCTATATTAAATGACCCAAAAGCAAGAAATAGCCACGGTTTTTTTACATTGCAACCGTTCGGTGAAACAGTCCAAAGCCGGCCGTTCCCGGTGAAAAAGCGGTGCCGGGGGCTTCGTTATGATACGGTTTTTGACAGAAATGTCCCATTTCCCGGTTCGCCGCAAATCCGTTTGAGGTTTATCCCCATTTTTCCTTGACATTTTCCCCATAAAATGCTAAAATTAACATTGAACTAATGTTTGTCCGATGAGTGGGTCAAATAAAGCAGCTTGGGCTGCAATTCCCGGCCCGTATCCGCTCAATACAGGCCAAATAAAGTACTACCCGGTTCAAAAATGGAGGGAAGATAAAATGTCACTGCCTGGAAAGCTCTGTATCGGCATATTGGAAGAAGACAACCCGCTGAAATCCTATTTCCGCTTCAAGCCCCTGCTGGTCGAAGCCGACGGCCGCTATATCCCCTACACCCAGCACGAGGACTACCCCGTCGAGGGCGGCATACGCATCGTGCCGGACAAAAACGAATCCTATCACTTCAAATCCCGTATGCGCCGCATGGGGCTGTTCTGCGTGGTGGATCTGCGCGCCCATCCCGACGACAACGACAAGATCCGCCCCAACAAGAATTTCCGGGAGGACGGCCCCGAGCATAACGCCTTCATCATCTATTCCGACGTGGTGCGGGAGCCTGCCCCGGACACGATCTTCCAGGTCCTGCCCGAATCCGCCCGGGACGCCATACTGCCGCCCCCGCGCACGACCCATGTGCTGCTCAAGGGCGAAACACTGCACCCCGAGCGCTACAGCTGGGAGGTGCTGCCCGATTCTGACGACAAGACCCAGCTGCTGCCTACCGATCAGCTCTGCCCCGAGGGCAGTGTACAGCTGTTCGAGCTGGAGGGCTTCAGAGGCCACACCGTCAGCTTTGCCATCGCGCTGCCCACCGGCATGTCACAGGTCGCCGTTGCCTCCGCGCCGAAGCCCGCGCCATCCGCACCGGTCGCGCCATCCGCACCGGTCGCGCCATCCGAGCCGGTCGCGCCATCCGCACCGGTCGCGCCATCCGAGCCGGTCGCGCCACCCGCACCGGTCGCGCCATCCGAGCCGGTCGCACCACCCGCACCCGTCGAGCCGGCCACACCGGCCGCGCCGAAAGCGCCGGCCTCACCGAAGGCACTGGAGGTAGAAAATGCCAACGCCACCGCCGAAAAGCCGTGGTTCCACCACGACAGCACCATGGCCCCCCGGCCCATCGACCCCCGACTGAGCCCCGCCCAGCGCAATCTCGCCGCCCAGAGCGGCCTGAATCCCCGCCGGGGACGCAGCCTCCAGGAGCTGATCGACGAAAAGTGGCAGCAGTCCCGGCTGAACCAGCTGGGCATGCCTATCGCCCCGATCCGCACCGGCGCGCCCGTCTCCAGCCCGGTGGACAGCGCCGTGGACGCCGTGCGCCAGGTGTGGCTGCAGCCCAACCTGCGGGATGAATTGCTGCGCTCCCTCAGCGGCATCGAGGAGTTCGGCGCGTCCCTGGAGGAATGCCGGGAGGCCGTGCGCCAGTCGGACATCGAGCAGCAGCTCAATAGCCTCGAGGCCCGTCGGCTGGCTCTGCTCAGCGAGCTGGACCACCTGACGCTGAAGAACGCCGACGTGCGCCAGTCCCTGAAGGCGGAGCTGCGCCGGGACGCCGACGCCGAGCTGGCCCAGGCCGTGAAGCAGGCCGACGCCGCGAAGGCGGAGCAGGCTAAATTTGAGAAGCAGGCCGAGGACGCCCGGGCCGCCGCAGAGGACGCCCGCAAGGCCGTGGACGCGCTCACCGGCGAAACGCTGGAGCAGTACCTGTCCCGCTTCGCCCTGACCGAGCACATGATCGAGCGCATGCGCATCCTCAGGGAAGAGGCCGAGCCCCTGCCCCCCGCCGCGCCCGCGCTGCAGAGCATCGACCTGAACGCCATGGCCGTGCGGGTGATGAACCGCTTCGACGCCTCTGGCTTCGCCATCACCCGCCAGGAGGCGCTGAACCTGTGCGTCTGCGCCGCGCTGTGCCCGGTGCTGATCCTGACCGGCCCGGTGGGCAGCGGCAAGACCGCTGCCGCGCGGATACTGGCAGAAGCCCTGGGCTGGGCGGACATCGGCCGCTTCGCCGTCATCCCCCCCGCCCGCAGGCTCGGCCCGGACGACCCCCGCCTGGAGGCCCTGCGCCAGCAGCCCCAGGCCCCGGCCATGGTGCTGCTGGACGACGCCAACCTCCACCCCGCTCCCGACCCGCTCCACGGCATCGACAACAGCATGAATCCCAACTGGCGATTGTGCCTGACCGTGCAGGACAGCGGCATGCCCCTGGCGGCCCACACGCTGGACCGGGGCTTCGTCCTGCGCCTGAGCCCGAAGCCGGCCACCCCCTGGCGGCCCCGCCCCAGGGCTGCCTGCGCGCCGGAAGCTCCCGCGAGGCTGGGCTTCAGCGTACCGGAAGCGCCGCTGCCCGCCGCCATGGAAAGCCGCATGGACGCCCTGCGCACCGCCCTGAACCGCCTTGGCACGCCCATCTCCCGCCGGGCCCTGGACGACGCCTGGCGCTACTGCGCGCTGATGCTCTGGGCCCTGGGTGACAACGCCGACCCCATTGCCGTACTGGACCGGGCCGTGGCCCAGCGCATCCTGCCTCCGCTGCTGGCCAGCGCCGCCCCCGCCGCCCTGGTGATGCTCCCCGCCGTGCTGGAGGGCCTCCCCCAGAGCCAGTCCCTCCTCACCCAGCCGCTCCCGGTGATGATGTAAACTGCCAATTCTGATTTGTCGCGGGCTTGCGCCCGTTTGAAGGGGGACAGGTCCCCCTTCAATACATCCTCCTCAGATTTGCCTGAAATCGTCCTAAAGGACTAGCTTCGCGTCGCAGGCGATTTCCGGGCGGCAAATCTGCAAGG
>JAFWEL010000209.1 GCA_017512905.1 Clostridia bacterium | reverse complement strand
TGCCGCCCTAAAGGACTAGCTTCGCGTCGCAAAAAAGGCCCCGCCCGCGGCGTACACGCCGCCGCGTACGATTAAAGATCGGGGCGCTACCGCCCCCGATACCCCCGGTAAGTTAGCCAAAGGCGAGTTCGTCATCAGCTCGATAAATCAGAACTTGTCATTACATATATGATACCATATACCCCGCCAAAAAACAATGCATGAAAAAGTGCACATTTCCCTCACATCGCTGTCACAATGTTGTCGTTTGAGGTTTGCGCAGCAATCTGATATAATGTAGGCGGTTATGTATATCCCACGCTGAAAAAGCGTTTTACCTGAAAGGTGATATTATATGCAGATGACCTATGAACAGGCGATGCGTCCCGGCGCGCTGATGCTGTTTGCCGCCCGGAAGGGCAGCGGTTATATGATGCGCTCGGAAAAGCGGGGCGGCGCCTACGGCAGCCCCAATCGCCGGCCCCCCAGGCGGAAGAAGGCCGGATTCTTTTACATCTTTATCACGCTGCTGCTGAGCGTGCTGCTCTGGCCCATTGGCATGGTGATGCTGTGGCAGCGCAAGGTGCGCATGACGTCCGGCACCAAGCTGGTGATCTCGCTGCTGACGCTGTGCATGAGCATCTTCCTGATCGTGTTCGCGCTGACGGTGCCGCTGGACAACGTGGAATATACCGCCTTCCAGGACAAGGCCAACGACTGGCTGGACAAGGCCGCCGCGGACGTGGCCGTAGCCGGCGACGCCACGATGAAGAAGACCTCCGAGACCTGGCAGACGATGACCGACTTCGCCAGGGCCGGCGCGGCCTATGCCGGCCCCTACATCGCCAACGCCATCGACGCCGGCGTGGACGCGGCGGGAAAGGCCCGCGACGCCATCGAGAACCTGTTCCAGCGCAAACCCGCCGAGCCCGTGCCCATCGGCGAGCCCGAGGAAACCGAAGCGCCCCAAATCACCGGGACGCCCGGAGCCACCGGGACCCCGGCATCGACGGAAGTGCCTGAAGCCACCGAAGCCCCGATGGAGACCGACGCGCCCGTTCCCGGCGACACCGCCGAAGCCTCGGACGCGCCTGAAACCGAAGCCCCCAAGGCCACGGCCGAAGCCGGCGAGACCCTCGAGCTCCTGCTGCCGGAGACCTCTCCCAGCGCCGATGACGCCCAGCCCCTGGAGGATGGCGTGCTGCACGCCAACGGGGATTTTGAGCCCGGCGACGCCGATGCCCCTACGGACGCCCCCGAAGCGACCGACGCCGGCGCGACGCCGCAGGCGGCCACCGACACTCCCCTGCTGCCCACCGAGGCAGTGACCGAAGCGCCCGCCGATGAGGCGACCGAGGCGGCGCAAACGCCGAAAACCGACATGGTGCTCGTGCCCGTCACCGAGCCTCCTGCCGCAGAGCCCGATGAAGCGCCTGCCGACGAGCCCGCGGAAGCGCCCGCCGAGGAGCCCGCGGAAGCGCCCGCGGAAGCGCCCACAGAAGAGCCCGCGGAGGAGCCCGCGGAAGCACCCGCCGAGGAGCCCGCGGAAGCACCCGCGGAGGAGCCCGCCGAGGACGCGCCCATCGTTTGGGAGGCCGTCGGGGAGCCCACGGAAACGCCCGCCGAAGCGGTCACCGAAAGCCCCGCGGAGGGCGTCGGCTACACGGTCAAGCCCGCGGGCCAGGCCACCGTCTACTTCTTCTCCAAGAGCGTCGGCTTCCACAACGGCCCCGACCGCCACGACATGAAGGGCGCGCCGGCCCACACCCTGCAGGAGGCCTTCGACGCGGACAAGCACCCCTGCAAGTCCTGCGGCATGCCCGACAGGAGCATACTGGACGTGGACCACATCGCCTGGATCGACGCAAAGAACCGCATCCACACCACCGACGAGTGCGCGGATTTCTCGGGCAAATGGCGGCTGATGTCCCTGGACAAGGCGCTGGACGCGGGCTACGACGCCTGCGAGACCTGCGGCGCGGACTTCTACGCCGAGGAGCTCTTCCCCGCTCCCACCGCCACCCCCGCGCCGGAAGTGGTGCACCCCGCCACGGCGCTGAAGCCGGCGGGCGAAGCCCGGGTGTATTTCTACGATTCCAGCAAGGGCTATCACATCGGCCCCGACTGCTCCAGCATGAAGAACGCCCCGGCGCACACGCTGGAGGAGGCCGTGGCTGGCAATAAGAACGCCTGCCGCCGCTGCAATCCCCCGGCTGCCAGCCTGCTGGGCCTGCCGGCGCTGTGGCTGGATGAAAACGGCCTGGTCCACACCAGCGACGAATGCGCCGCCTTTGCCGGACAGTACCGGCTGGTGGCAAGGGACGACGCCCTGGCTCAGGGCCTTGAAGCCTGCCCCGACTGCGGCGCGGCGGAATACCTGATCCCCGGCACCGTGCTGGCGGACTAATTCATACTGTTCTCAACCCAAATATAGACAATCCTGTGGCGTCTTTTCCGCTGCGCCTGCGTTGAATCCCCTTGACTTGCAAAGAACCCATCAACAGCGTCCGACGAATACCGCCGGACGCTGTCTTGTCTTGCCCCGAAAGGGGCCATATGACCCCGTCGCCTGAGAATTTTTCTCCGCCTCACCGGTTGAACAAGCGCCAGATTTATGATATTATTAACCTGTAAAAGGTTGCCCTGTCGGGCAGCGTTTGGCAGAACGGCTATTACAATGATGAGGTGATCTTCAATGAAACTGAGCATGCGGGAAATCCAGGAAAACCGGCAGGCGTGGCTGGACAAAGGCTATGCGCTGCCCGAATATGACATCGCCGCGGTGCATGCCGCCACGAAGGCGAATCCGGAGTGGATCCACTTCGGCGCGGGCAACATCTTCCGGGCGTTCATTGCCACCTTCGTGCAGCAGCTGCTGAACGAGGGCAAGCTGGACAGGGGCCTGGTGGTGGCCGAGGGCTACGATTATGAGATCATCGACAAGGCCTACCGGGCTTATGACAACCTGTGCCTGTCGGTGACGCTGAAATCTGAAGGCAGCATCGACAAGGTGGTCGTGGCCAGCATGGCCGAGACGCTGAAGATGGACCCGGCCGAGGCGGACTACACCCGCATCCGCGAGGTGTTCCAGTGCCCGTCGCTGAAGCTGGCCAGCTTCACCATCACCGAAAAGGGCTACAACATCAGGGGCGCGGACGGCGCGTTCACCCCCGCCATCGAAGCCGACTTCGCCGCCGGCCCCGAGAAGGTCCAGAGCTACATCGGCAAGGTGGCGGCCATGGTCTACGCCCGCTACCAGGCCGGCGCGCTGCCCATCGCCATGGTCAGCATGGACAACTGCTCCCACAACGGCACCCGGCTGTACGACGCCATCAGCGCCTTCGCGGAGCAGTGGTGCGCCCGGGGCGTGGCCGATCCCGGCTTTGTGAAGTATGTGAACGACCCGCAGAAGGTGGGCTTCCCCTGGACGATGATCGACAAGATCACCCCCCGCCCCGACGCGAAGGTCATCGAGCTGCTCAAGGCCGACGGCTTTGAGGGCACCGACGCGGTCAGGACCGCCAAGGGCACCTTCGTGGCCCCCTTCGTCAATGCCGAGGAGACCCAGTACCTGGTCATGCAGGACTGGTTCCCCAACGGGCGGCCCAACATCGCCGACGCCCCCGGCGTGATGTTCGCCGACCGGGAGACCGTGGACAAGGTGGAGCGCATGAAGGTATGCACCTGCCTGAACCCGCTGCACACCGCCCTGGCCATCTACGGCTGCATGCTGGGCTACACGCTGATCTCCGAAGAGATGAAGGACGCCCAGCTGCGCCGGATGATCGACGAGATCGGCTACCGGGAGGGCCTGCCGGTGGTGGTGGATCCGGGCGTGCTGGATCCCCGGATGTTCATCGACACCGTGGTCAACGTGCGCCTGCCCAACGTGTTCATGCCCGATTCCCCCCAGCGCATCGCCACCGACACCTCCCAGAAGCTGCCCATCCGCTTCGGCGAGACCATCAAGGCCTACCAGAAGCGCCCCGACCTGGACGTGGCGGACCTGAAGATCATCCCGCTGGTGTACGCCGGCTGGCTGCGCTACGCCCTGGGCGTGGATGACGAAGGCAAGCCCTTCACCCCCAGCGACGACCCGGCGCTGCCCGAGGTGCAGCAGGCCCTCGCCGGCATCCGCCTGGGCGACAAGGGGCCCTTCACCAGCCAGCTCAAGCCCATACTCTCCGACGCCCGGATCTTCGGCGTGGACCTGTACGAAGCCGGCCTGGGCAAGCTCTGCGAGGACTATTTTGAAGAACTGGTGGCCGGCCCCGGCGCGATTCGCGCGACGCTGGTCAAGGTTCTGGGCTGACGCCCTGTTCCTTCAGCGCCATCGCCCCCACCCGGGCGGCGTGGAACAGGAATTGCTGCATCAGCCCGGCGTGAGCGCCCAGGCGGCTTCGGGCCTCCCGGGCCAGGGCGGGGCGGCTCCGGCCGGTCATGCCGAACCAGTCCCGCAGCAGACGCGCCACCCAGACGTCCACCGGAAAGGCTTCGGCGTGGCCGCAGCCAAACAACAGTACACAGTCGGCCACCTTGTCCCCCACGCCGGGCAGGGTGGTCAGCTGTTTATGGGCGGCTTCATAGGGCAGGTCGGCCAGCGCCTCCAGCGCAAAGCCGTCCCGGACCCGGCAGGCAGTCCCGGTCAGGAACGGGGCCCGATAGCCCACCTTCAGCGCCCGAAGGGCTTCCTCGCCGCAATCGGCCAGTCGCTGGGGCGTCGGGAAGGCGTACAGCGGGACACCTCCGCTTTCGTGGCGCGCGCCGTAGCCCTCGCACAGGGCCCGCACCAGCGAGCGAATCCGGGAGACGTTGTTGTTGGCCGAGAGGATGAAGGCGATCAGCGCCTCCCAAGGGGGCTGGTTCAGCACCCGCAAACCGTCAAACAGGCGGATGGCTTCCCGGGCCGCGGGAATGGCGTCGTACTCGGCGGCCACGGCTGCGTAATCCCGGTCCATGTCGAGGTAGACCCGAAGCATCCCGGGGTCGCAATCCCCTTCGGCATGGACGCCCTCGCCGTCCCGCCACAGCCAGACGGGCGCGCCGCCCACCACCGCGCCAAAGCGGCCGTCCCGTTCAATCCAGTGAAAGCACTGGGCGCTGTCCATCAGCGTCAGGCGCAGGTCAAGGGGTTCATTTCCAATCAACATTTGTGCGTTCATTCCTTCTGAGTGCAATAGCGGTGCGAGGGCCGGGGAAATTCTGATTTGTCGAGCTGATGCTGATCACACGGAACCCCTCCGACCCCGCCTTTGGTGGGGCCACCTCCCCACTAGCTTCGCGTCGCAGGGGAGGCTATTGACTAACTTACCGGGGGTATCGGGGGCGGAGCGCCCCGATCATTAATCGTACGCGGCGGCGTGTACGCCGCGGGCGGGGC
>JAFWEL010000208.1 GCA_017512905.1 Clostridia bacterium | reverse complement strand
CGAAGTTAGTCCTTTAGGGCCGCTACAACTCGTACGTTATCGATATGTTCGCGGCAGCCGCCATTCCTGTTCCCTGTTCCCTGTTCCCTGTTCCCTCGTCTCCCCGACAAATCAGAATTTACCAGGCTGTATCCGCGGCAAACTACCGCCATAGACATTCCATCCACCTTACAGGATAACCTTAGCTGCACGAGCGCCACCTCTACTGCTGTAAACGCCCATACCTGATGCAAACAACATCAAATCACGTATACCTCTACATCACTTCGGATCTATCGATCATTTCCAGCGCCACTGTCCTCTTTCTCCTGATGCCTCCGCTTTTTCAGCGCATCCTTTCTCTTTTCCGCCTTAATGTACATGTACAGGGCATCAAAGGGTCCGATAACCAGGCACACCAGCAACAGTATATAATACCATTTCATGCACCTTTCACCCCGCCTTCATTTTTAGCAACGCCACTGTAGGTTTCTTATGCTTTCAGACATCGGTGACGTTCTTCCTTTTCCAACCTTTTCTCCGGGGGATTGTCCCGTTAATCGTCCTGCGCATCATCACCTGATATCAGCAAACCCCGGGCCCCGCTCTCGCGGGTCCCGGGGTAGGATCAGGCTTATATTCGATTTATCGATTTATCAGCCCTTCCAGGCGTTGTACTGATTCTGGAACTCAGCCAGCACGTCCTGATAACCAGCGGCATCCAGGTCGGCCTGATACTGAGCGATGTAATCCTCAACCGCGTCAGCGGGCACAGCGCCGTTCTCCAGCGCGAAGCCATACTGCTCGAACAGGGAGGAGCAGGCGGAGTAAGCGGCCTCGACGGGGGTCTTGTCGAAGCGGAAGCCAGCGGCCACGGAGGTGTTGGCGCCGCCGTTGAAGGCGATATAGCTCTCAGCCTTGTCATCGGGCTCCACGTCCAGAGGAGTGACGACGGTGGCGGAAGCGGACTCCCACATGGAGTGGTTGTACTTGTCGGAGTGCTGCGTCACGTGCTGGATGGTCTGGCCTTCAGCCTGGCTGTACTCGAAGTCCTCGCCCTCGATGCCGAAGGTGTAGATATCAGCCAGCTTGCTGTCGGTGTACAGCAGGCCCATGAAGTCGATCGCGGCCTTGGCCTGCTCCTCGGTGGAGTTGGCGGTGATGCAGTAGCAGCTGCCCAGAGCGGAAGTGCTGTGCGCATAGCGATCGGTGGCGGGCTGCATGACGACTTCCTGGTTGTAGCGGCTGTTGGCCTCAACGTTGTTGGGCAGGTCGGTCCACCAGGAGATGGCCCAATCCTTGGTCTGGGTGGTGGTGTCGGTGGTCACCTTGGTGGCCTCGTCCTCGGAGATATAGCCCTTCTCGGCCCAGTCGCCCATCAGCTTGCAGAACTCGGCGTACTCGGGAGTCTGGATGGTGTCGACCACTTCGTTGGTGGCACGATCCACGGCGAAGAAGTTGGTGTTCGCATCGGCGGTGAAGAAATCGAACTTGTCGATGTACCAGCGATAGAACATGGCGGTCTTCTGGGTCAGGAAGGGATACTTCAGGCCCTCTTCCTTGGCGTCGGCCAGCATCGGCTCGAGGTCAGCCAGGCTCTTCACGGAGGAGATATCCCAGCCGTACTTGTCGACCAGATCCTTGCGGAACATGAAGTCATAGCCTTCCACGTTGTCCTTGTAGACGGGGATGAAGTAGTTCTTGCCGTCATACTTGGTGGCTTCCCACTGGCCGGCGTCCATGGACTCGTAAAGGGCGGTGCCGGGCAGCAGCTCGGTGATGTCGTACACGGCATTCTTCGGAACCAGATCGTTGGTGCCGATGACGGCTTCCCAGGAAGCGGTCCACAGCAGGTTGATCTCGTTGTTGGCCAGAGCCAGGTTCACCTTGTCGGTGTACTCGCCGGAGCCGATGTCGGTCAGCTTGATTTCGACATTGATCTTGTCAGCGATGTAGGCGTTGATGGCATCCTCGACCTTCTTCACCTGATCGGAATCAGGGGTGGCCAGGTTGAAGGTGCAGCGGGTCAGGTTGATGACCACCTTGTCCTCGGCGTGAGCCACAACGGCCACGGACAGGAGCAGGCACAGAGCCAGAACCAAAGATACGAGCTTCTTCATGATTATCCTCCTTGTGAAAATGGGTTTATTATTTCGAATGCCTCACAGGGCATCAGAAACCGGTGACAGTTTTCGCTGCGCTTTCGATCAGCCCTTGACGGAACCGACGGTCAGGCCCTTGACGAAGTACTTCTGGAAGAAGGGGTAAACCACCATGATCGGGGCGATGACGACCACAACGGTGGCCATCGTGGCGGAGTACTGGGGGATAGTGCCGCCCATGGCCGCGCGGGCGCTGGCAGGCACGTTGGAGTTGTTCAGCAGGAACTCGATGCTCTTCTGGATGTTGATCAGCAACAGCTGCAGGGGCTTCTTGCTGTCGGTGACGATGTAAAGCAGGGCGTTCTGCCAGTCGTTCCAGTAGGCGGTGGCCATCATGAAGCCCACGGCCGCCAGGGCCGGCTTCATCAGCGGCAGCGTGATCTGGAAGAAGGTCCGGTAATCGCCCGCGCCGTCGATGGTGGCGGCCTCCATCAGCTCATAGGGGATGGAGTTGGCGATGTAGGTGCGCAGTATGATGACGTTCATCGTGGTCACGCACAGGGGCAGGATCAGCAGCAACAGGCTGTCCTTCAGGTGGTAATAGCCGGTGAACACGATGTAGCCGGAGAGCTGGCCGCCGTTGAACAGCATCGGGATCAGCAGGTAGACGGACAGGAACTTCGACAGCCTGAAATCCCGGCGGCTGATGGAGTAGGCGTACATGCTCATGATCAGCAGGCCCAGCAGGGTGCCCACCACCGTCACGCCGATGGTCACGCCGTAGGAGCGCAGCAGCTGGGTGCCGTAGCGCAACACCGAATTGAAGCCGTTCAGGCTCCATTTCTGGGGCAGGAACGAGAAGCCGTGCTGGGTGATGTAAACCTCATCGGTAAAGGCCGCGATGAACACCAGCAGCACCGGGGCCGCGAAGAATACGGTCAGCAGTACCAGAACCAGCGTCAGTATAAACTGACCGATGCCGTACTTGTTCCTGGAATAATTCGCTTTCACTTTTTTCGCCATGTCAGTTCACTCCCTCACTTCAATTCGTCGATCAGAACAGCGCATTTTCAGGCGCGATCTTGCGAACGGTGAAGTTCGCGAACAGCATCAGCAGCAGACCCACAACCGACTGGAAGAAGGAGGTTGCCGCGGTGAACCCGAAGTTGGAATTCTTGAAGATCTGATTCAGCACGTAGGAGTCGATGACCTGCGTGGTGGAATACAGTATGCCGCTGTTTCGGGTAACCTGATAGAACAGGCCGGTATCCGAGCGCATCACGTTGCCCACGGACAGCAGCAGCATGACGGTGATCATCGGGATCAGGGAGGGGATGGTGATGTGGCAAATCTTCTGCCACTTGTTGGCGCCGTCGATGTCGGCCGCCTCATAGAGGGAGGTGTCGATGCCCGACAGCACCGACATGTAAAGCACCGAGCCGTAGCCGGTATCCTTCCAGATCTTGGTGATCAGCAGGATCCAGGGCCAAAGCCTCGCGGTGGAATAGAACTTGATGTTCAATCCGAGGGCGTTGTTGATCAGACCCGTGTCGGAGCTGATGAAGGCGTAAACGATGAACTGCACCGCCGCATAGGAGATGAACACCGGAATGATCATCAGCGTCTGCATGGTCTTGGCCATGCGCTTGAGCACCAGGTTGTCGATGGCGATGGCCAGCGCCACGTTCAGCACCGTGCCCACGGAGGTGAACAGCAGATAGTAGAGCACGGTGTTCTTCGTCATGTTGAAGAAGGTACTCTTGGAAGCCAGCAGGAACTTGAAGTTCTCAATGCCATTCCAGGGGCTTCCGAAAATGCCCTTGGAATAGTCGAAGGCCTTGAAGGCCATCACGAGACCGGCCATGGGCACATACATAATGAAGAAAAGCACCAGGAAGGCCGGCAGCGCCATGACCACATGGGCCCGGTTCTTCCACATGTTCTGCATAAATCCCTTCACGCTTCCATCTCCTCCGTCGATAAACGACCCTTCGGCAGGAGCTTAAGCTATATGTCCGATTGCCCTGCAAAAGCGATCATTTATTCGCCATGTTTACTATATTTATTCTACTCCTTTGTTGCGGAATTGTCAATACATCGTTTTCGTTAATTTTAAGCTATCTATAACTGTGTCTTTTCCGTGGCACTGAGGGTCGGACATCCTCCGCTTGAGGCCGGCGCATCTGTTCGCCAATCATGAACAAATCAAAAAACGCCCGCGGATCCGCCACAATAGCGAATCCGCGGACAGGAGATCTACCTCGAGGGGGATTACCGTCCGTCATACAGCCACAGGAAGCTGCCGGCGGGCACCGTCAGGCCCTCGGCACGCACCTGGCTGCCCGTCCAGAGATTGGTGAAGCTGCCGCCGCCCTCCAGCTGGGCGGGCTTCGGCCATTCGGAGAAGTTGAACAGCGCGATCAGCCGTTCGCCCTCATAGCTGCGCTCGATGCCCAGCAGGGAATCGTCCACCGGCGGCAGCACACGCACAGCGGCGTCGGCGCTGAAGGCGGCATGCCCTGCGCGCAGGGATTCCAATCGCCTGACCGCCTCGAACATGCGTCCCTGGGGCGTCGCCCCGTCTCCCCGCTTTTCGGCGGCGTTCCAGTCCATGTCGCCCCGGTGCAGGTAGCGGCTGTCCCCGGCCTTCAGCGGATCGTCATGGTAGGTGTCGTCGTTCAGCTGGGCGATCTCGTCGCCGCTGTACAGCACCGGCACACCGCTGAGGGTAAACATCAGCGCGTGGAGCGCGATGTCCAGGGTCAGCGCCTGTTCCAACGCGGCAGGGTCCCCGTTCTCAAGCGCCGTCTGTACGCCGCACAGCGAAGCCGTGGTGCCGCACAGCCGTGCGTCGCCCAGGCGGGGATCGTCGTTGTACAGCTCGCCCCGGGCGGGACTGCCGGGCCACTTGCCCGTCAGGTAGTCGTTCAGATACTTCTTGTGGGGGATCTCGGACTGGCCGAACTGACCCAGGAACCCATAATCCAGGCCCCAGCCGATGTCGTCATGGCAGCGCAGGTAGTTCAGGAAGGTATATTGTCCGGGCAGGGCAAACACCTGCTCCAGCTGGTTGCGCAGCAGCCGCACATCCCGGGTGGCCACGGTGTGCCAGATGGAGGCCATGGTGGTCACATTGTACAGCATGTGGCATTCCGGCTTATAGACGCTGCCGAAGTAGGGCACCACCTTGTCCGGCGCCATGACCACCTCGCCCAGCAGCAGTGTGCCCGGGCAGACGATTTCGCAGGCCATGCGCATCATGCGCACCAGCGAATGCACCTGGGGCAGGTTGCGGCAGTTGGTGCCCAGTGATTTCCAGATATAGGGCACCGCGTCCAGCCGGATGATATCCACGCCCCGGTTGCACAGGTACAGCATGTTGTCGGTCATGTCGTTAAACACCATGGGATTGGCGTAGTTCAGGTCCCACTGATAGGGCCAGAACGTGGTCATGACCACCTTGTGCAGCACCTCGCACCAGCTGAAGTTCCCCGGCGCGGTGGTGGGGAACACCTGGGGCACGGTCCGCTCATACTCATCTGGCACGACCCAGTTGTCATAGATGAAGTAGCGGGCCATGTCGGTGGGATCGCCCTCCCGGGCCCTGCGCGCCCACTCGTGGTCCTCGCTGGTGTGGTTCATTACAAAGTCCAGGCACAGGGCGATGCCCCGGTCGTGGCAATCCCCGGCCAGAGCCGACAGGTCGTCCATGGTGCCCAGCTCCGGCTGGACCTTCCGGAAGTCGGACACGGCATAGCCGCCATCGCTGCGACCCTCCGGGCTCTCCAGCAGCGGCATCAGGTGCAGGTAGTTGACGCCGCAATCCTGTATATAATCCAGCTTTTCCCGTACACCGTTCAGCGTACCGGCAAAGGCCTTGACGTACATCAGCATGCCGGTCATGTCGTGGCCGCGATACCAGTCGGGATTGTCCTCCCGCTGGGCGTCGATGCGCCGCAGCGCTTCCGACCGATCCAGCCATGCCCGATACAGCATTTCCACAAAGTAATCATAGGCCTGCATGTCGCCGTGATACAGCTCGCAGTACAGCCACTGAAGCTCATCCTCGTGCCGCGCAAAACGGGCGGCAAAGGTCGCGTCCCATTTGCTCTTGTCCATCATCCAACATCCCCCCAGTGAATGTTATTCTATGTACACTATCATAACATGGATTGGGATGGAATGCAAATAAATTCTGATTTGTCGAGCAGACGGAACCCCTCCGGCGCTACGCGCCACCTCCCCACTAGCTTCACGTCGCAGGGGAGGCTTTGGGCTAACTTACCGGGGGTATCGGGGGCGGAGCGCCCCGATCTTTAATCGTACGCGGCGGCATGTACGCCGCGGGCGGGGCGATTTTTGCGGCAGGGAGCCTGCCGACCAGAGCAAAAATCGTT
>JAFWEL010000207.1 GCA_017512905.1 Clostridia bacterium | reverse complement strand
GGCTCCGCCGTGGCCAAGCGCCCCATGGAGAAGGTCGTCAAGGCCACCCTGCCCTTCTATGTATGCATGCTGATCGCCCTGCTGCTGATCACCTTCATCCCCCAGATCAGCCTGTGGCTGCCCGGCGTGTTCGGCTACGCGGTGTAACATACGCCGGATAAATCAACATCATTTCACAGCAAAGCCCTTCGCCCCCGGCGGAGGGCTTTGTCTCAAAGGACCTGCTTTGCCGCGAAAACAGGCCGTTATTGATCTTTACAACTTTGAATTGATGTTGTATACTTGTTTTGTAAGACCATGAAGCGGCGAAGCGAAGCAAGTCCTTCAGGGCGACGCGAAGCAAGTCCTTTAGGGCGACGCGAAGCAAGTCCTTTCAGGCGAAGCCAGCCCTTCAGGACGGGCGCGTCGCGGGAGGTCACCAACGTATCTATATAATGATAAGGAGGTCGGATTTATGTTGACAGTTGAACAGGTTGCGGCATGCGGCGTGGTGCCGGTGGTGGTGCTGGAGGACGCGGAGCAGGCGGTGCCCACGGCGAAGGCGCTGCTGAAGGGCGGCATCAACGCCATGGAGATCACCTTCCGCACGGCGGCGGCCAAGGCGTCCATCGAGAAGGTGGCGAAGGAGGTGCCTGAGATGATCGTGGGCGCGGGCACCGTGGTGAACGTGGAGCAGGTGCACGAGGCGGTGGAGGCCGGCGCGAAGTTCATCGTGTCCCCCGGCTCCGACGCCGAGGTGATCGCCGAGGCCATCAAGCTGGGCGTGCCGGTCACCCCCGGGGTGGTCACCCCCAGCGAGATCATGATCGGGCTGAAGCTGGGTCTGAAGGTTTTCAAGTTCTTCCCGGCGGAGAATTACGGTGGGCTGAAGACCATCAAGGCGCTGAGCGGCCCCTTCCCCCAGATCAAAATCCTGCCCACCGGCGGCATCAACCAGGCCAACGCCGCCGAGTACTTCAAGAACCCGAAGATACTGGCCGTGGGCGGCAGCTGGATGTGCACCAAGGACATGATCTCCTCCGGCGACTTCGACGGCATCGCCGAAAAGTCCGCCGCGGCCACGGCGCTGTTTAAGGAGATTCGCGGGTAAATTCTGATTTGTCGCGGGGAGAAGGGATTAGGGATTAGAAATAGTGGCTGACGTATGGCGATAACAAGCACCATCCAATAAACCACGAAAACGCCCCTGCTTCATCGCGGGAACGTTCGCTTAATCCCCCGTGCCACCCCGGCGCGCGGCTTTCCCCAATCCCCAATCCCTAATCAAATACCATTCGACACAGAAAGGAATGATCGATATGGCTCTTCTGAATTACGACGTTCTGAAAAAATCCGGCTACGACGGCTACATCCTGGAAAACGCGCCCGAGAAGGTCATGCAGTTCGGCGAGGGCAACTTCCTGCGCGCCTTCGTGGATTACTTCTTCGACATCGCCAACGAGAAGGCCGACTGGAACGGCAAGGTGGTGCTGGTGCAGCCCATCGCCCAGGGCCTGACCGAGTACATCAACAACCAGCAGGGCCTGTACACGCTGTACCTGCGGGGCAGCCAGAACGGCGAAAAGGTGGACGAGAAGCGGGTCATCTCCTCCGTCAGTCGCTGCCTGAACCCCTACACCGACTGGGACAAGGTGCTGGAGCTGGCCAAGAGCGACGACCTGGAGATCATCGTATCCAACACCACCGAGGCCGGCATCGTCCACGACAGCGAGAGCGCCTTCGACCAGGTGCCGCCCACCAGCTTCCCGGCGAAGCTGACCCGGGTGCTGTACGAGCGCTTCACCGCCGGCAAGCCCGGCCTGGTGATCCTTTCCTGCGAGCTGATCGACAACAACGGCAAGGAGCTTCAGAAGTGCGTCAACCAGTACATCGACGACTGGAAGCTGTCCGAGGACTTCCGCAAGTGGGTCAATGAGCAGAACACCTTCTGCTCCACCCTGGTGGACCGCATCGTCCCCGGCCGCATTCGCGACCCCAAGGAGGTCGAGCGCCTGAACGCCGCCAACGGCTACGAGGACCCGCTGACCGACGTGGGCGAGGTCTTCGGCGTGTGGGTCATCGAGGGCCCGGACGGCCTGGAGGACAAGCTGCCCTTCAAGAAGGCCGGCGTGAACGTGATGGTGGTGCCGGACGTCACCCCCTACAAGAAGCGCAAGGTGCGCATCCTCAACGGCGCGCACACCGGCTTCGTGCTGGGCGCTTACCTGGCGGGCTACGACATCGTGCGCGACTGCATGCACGACGCCGCCATACTGGAATACATGAACCGGATGCTCTACGACGAGGTCATCCCCACGCTGCCCCTGGACAAGGACGACCTGAAGCAGTTCGCCGCGGCGGTGCAGGACCGCTTCAACAACCCCTTCGTCAACCACGAGCTGATGAGCATCTCCCTGAACTCCACCAGCAAGTGGCGCGCCCGCAACATGCCCACCTTCCTGGACTATGTCAAGGAGAAGGGCGAGCTGCCGAAGTACCTGACCACCTCCTTCGCGATGTACATCGCGTTCTACTCCAACGACATCCAGGCGCTGACCGACAAGGGCCTGGTGTGCAAGCGGCCCAACGGCGACGAATACACCGTGAGCGACGACCGCTGGGTGTTGGAGTTCTACTACGCCCACAAGGACGACAGCCCGGAGGACCTGGTCCACGCCGTGATGACCAACACCGACATGTGGGGCCAGGACCTGACCCAGGTGCCCGGCTTCGAGGCCGAGGTCGTGCGCATCCTGAAGCTCATCCGCAAGGACGGCGCGCTGGCGGCCTACAAGGCGACCCTGTAACCTATGCGCTCGGGCTTGCCGCCGGATGCCGGCGGTAGCCCGATTTATGTCCGTAAAAAAAGGAAGGCAGACGATCATCCATATGAGCAAGCTTGAACGGTTCGAGGTCGTCCTCAAGGAGGGCAATGGCTTGACCGACGCGGGGCTGATTATGATCCTGCGGGACAAGGAGACCGGCGTTCAGTACCTTTGGGTCAAATCGGGCTACTGCGGTGGCCTGACGCCACTTTTGGACACCGACGGCAAGCCATTGATCGACTGACAGGCTCCTGTATTACCGCACCTCATCGACCATTGGAGAAAAACGGCATGAATAAGATTGTACAAATCACCCCCAGGGACATGGTGGCCGTGGCGCTGCAGCCCCTTGCCGCCGGCGAGGCCGTCAGCTACGGCGCGGGCGAGGTGACGCCCCTTTCCGACATTCCCATGGGCCACAAGGTGGCGCTGCGGGACATCGCAAAGGGCGAGCCGGTCATCAAGTACGGCTTCCCCATCGGCGAGGCCACCGAGGACATCCCGAAGGGCGGCCATGTGCACAGCCACAACCTGCACACGCTGCTCTCCGGGGCCCACGACTATGAATACCACCCCACCCACCCGGCGCTGGAGAAGCGGGAGGCCGTCACCTTCATGGGCTATCCCCGCAAGGTGGGCCGCCCGGGCATCCGCAACGAGCTGTGGATCATCCCCACGGTGGGCTGCGTGAACGACATCGCCAAGGCCCTGGCCGAGAAGGCCCAGAGGTTCGTCGGCGGGTCCGTCGAGGGGGTGTATGCCTTCACCCACCCCTACGGCTGCTCCCAGATGGGCGGCGACCAGGAGAACACCCGCCAGGCCCTGGCGAACCTGTGCAGCCATCCCAACGCCGGCGGCGTATTGCTGCTGGGCCTGGGCTGCGAAAACAGCGGCGTCGACCAGATCATGCCCCACATCGACGCCTATGATCCCGCCCGCCTGCGCACGCTGATCTCCCAGCAGGTGGAGGACGAGCAGGAGGCCGCCATGGCCCTCATCGCGGAGCTGGCGGAGCACATGAAGCAGGACGTCCGCGTGCCCTGTCCGGCGGACCAGCTGGTGGTGGGCCTGAAGTGCGGCGGCTCCGACGGCCTCTCCGGCATCACGGCGAATCCGACCATCGGCGTTTTCTCCGACCTCCTGGGGGCCATGGGCGGCACCACCATACTCACCGAGGTGCCCGAGATGTTCGGCGCGGAGACGATTTTGATGGACCGCTGTGCCGACGAGGCCCTGTTTGGCAAGACCGTGCGCCTCATCAACGACTTCAAGGAATACTTTGAGTCCTACCACATGCCCGTCTACGAAAACCCCTCCCCCGGCAACAAGGCCGGCGGCATCACCACCCTGGAGGACAAGGCCCTGGGCTGCACCCAGAAGAGCGGCTCCGGCCCGGTGAAGGGCGTGTTGAAGTATGGCGAGAAGGTCGCCAACCCCGGCCTCAACCTGCTCTCCGCTCCCGGCAACGATCTGGTGGCCTCCACGGCCCTGGCGGTGTCCGGCGCCCAGCTGGTTCTGTTCTCCACCGGCCGCGGCACCCCCTTCGGCTGCCCGGTGCCCACGGTGAAGATCGCCTCCAACACCCCCCTGGCCGAGAAAAAGAAGAACTGGATCGACTTCGACGCCGGCCGCCTGCTGACCGGCATGAGCCTGGACGACCTGGGCCGGGACCTGATGGACCTCGTCCTCGCCGTCGCCGGCGGCCAGCCCACCCGCAACGAGATCAACGGCTTCCACGACCTGGCCATCTTCAAGCAGGGCGTGACGCTGTAAGCCGCGATGACGCCCTTAAAACACCGCCCGACGATTGTCGGGCGGTGTTTTTTATGGTACGCCCGGCATGGGCGATAGCTTGGTGGTGAAAGTCCACTACACGCTTGGTAGTAGGAAGTGTTAGCCGAACGGCAAGGGTGTCCATCGCGAGGTGGAATCTGAAGGAAGCCGCAGGCAAAGTTCCGAGCCGACGAATAGAAATCGCATATAAGGCGGGGCAGAGCGGACGAGACTGCCACACAAGTCGAAGTCCCATACTACCCGGACTCTGACGTAAATGCGGCGGCTACCAGCTTCAATACAGCCTGAAGAGCAGCTTCTCCGGCGCGAACAGCGTGACGCTGAAAAAGACCGGAACCACCAGGACCACCGTCAAAGGCCTGGCGTCGGGACGGAGGTATTACTTCCGCGTGCGCGCCTTCAAGGCCGTGAACGGCAGGACCTGTTACGGCGCGTGGTCGAAGGCGAAGAGCGTGGTGGCGAAGTAACTGTACCCTGGATTGCGCCGGCGATAGCCCGTGAGCGGCTTTTTCACCCTGCCGCGAAGGGCCCCCAGGCTCGCCGGCGGCATTCCCACCCTGCCCTCCCCAGGGCCCCGGCATCCGGCAACCCGGACGCGATGGCGGCGGACCAGCGGCGCGACGAATGACAGGCGGGATGGGGGGACAGGCTGAAGGGCAATCGGCCGTCAAAAAATATTCCGGAAAGTGGGCTTACAGGCAGAACAATTAACATCCCCCTTATATAATTGTAATTAAGGTGTATACTCACCGACCTTTATTTGAAAGGAAGTATGTCACATGTACAATATCGTAGGCGCGATGTTCGCTGACGAACAGGAAGCCCGTCAGGCCATGGCGGCCCTGGCTGAGACCCCCAAGTTCAACGGTACCACCATCTTCCAGATGTCCCTGGTGAAGCGCAGGGACGGCGAGCTCAAGCTTTGCGACAACTTCGTCTCCGAGCATCTCGACTCCAGGGACACCCTCAGGGGCGGCCTGGTGGGCGGCCTGGTGGGCCTTCTGGCCGGCCCCCTCGGCGCGCTGCTGGGCGGCGCTACCGGCGCTCTGCTGGGCAATGCCTCGGACGCTGACAACGAGGACGACAGCAAGGCCCTGATCGAGCAGGTGGCCCAGAGGCTGGAGGAGGGCGACCTGGCCCTCATCATCATGGCCGACGAGACCGAAGAGGCCGTGCTGGACCGCGCGCTGGTGAAGTACAACGTGGTCATCGTACGCTACGACGCCGAAACCATCGCCAAAGAGGTGGAAGAGGCCGAAAAGCGGGAAACGGAAGCCTAAACCCGCGTTTTGTTCGTCAATTGAACCCCACCGCCCCGCTAAAACCGGGGCGGTGGGGTTTCGATCTCTGTACCCAACCTTAATCCAGGCTGCAATCACAAAGGGGCTGTTTCAAAATGACTTTACGGGTCATTTTGAAACAGCCCCTTATTCTGTGCCTCCGCGTCGCCTCAGGCTCCGCTGGGCACCCCGAAGATCTGCTCCTGGAGGGCCACGTCGGCCACGCCGGTCTGCTCAAGGCCATGGTCCTTCTGGTAGGCCTTCACGCATTTGGCGCAGTCCTGGCCGTAAACGCCGTCCGGCTCGCCCTTCATGTAGCCCAGCTCGATCAGCTTCTGCTGCAACAGGTACACCCCCCAGGAATACCGGGTGGGCTTGTAGACGTCATAGACGCGGCTGTAGGGCTGCAGCGGCGGGACGGGATAATCCTTGGCCGGGCCGGTGAGCGGCTTCGTCTCGTTCTCGGGATAGCCGAACATCTCGTTCAGCGTCACCAGCCGGTAGCCCTTCTCCACCGCGTAGGGCATGAAGTTCAGCAGCTTGTCCAGGTCGTTGGTGGTGGTGGTGTGGAACAGGTAAATCGCGCCGGGCTTCAGCGCCTTGGCGATCTCCCGCTCGGTGCTGGTGGAGCCGGCGCAGCTCCAGTGGGCGATGCCGTAATAGCCCAGCTGCTCGGCGTACACCTGCATCCGCTGGTCGCGGCGGGCGTCGCCGCCCTTGGGCCGCAGGAAGTGGCACTGGTATTCCACGCCCAGGATGTGGCTCAGGGCCATCTGCTGCATGTAGACCTCCCTGGCCATCTCCTCGTCGGAGCAACGGTAGAGGCCGTTGTGGGTAAAGGTGTGGTTCTCCAGCTCAAAGCCCTGCTCCCAGGCGTACTTCAGCACCTCGCTCTGGGCCTGCTTCAGCACGTTCTGGCCGATGGGGAAGATGGTGAATCTGCCGCCCACCTCGATGGCCTTGTCCACCATCCTTTGCAGGTTTTCGGCCTGGAAGCAGTCGTCCACGGTGATGGCGATGATCTTTTCCTCGGTGTCCGCCTCGGAAAACACCAGCCCGTAGCCCGGCGCGGTGGGCGTGGGACGGGTGGCGGAGCGCAGTGACGCAAAGGACACCGTGTCACCCTGGGGCGTGGGCGTGGGGGTGGGCGCGGGCGTGGCAACTGCCGCCGCGGCGCTGTCGCTCTCCTGCGGCGCAGGGGCCGCCACGGGCTGCCCCTCGGCCTGCTGCGGCATGAGGGGCTCGCCTTCCGCTTGCAATACGCCCTCCACCGGCTGGGAGACCGCCCGGTCCGACGCGCCGCCCCTGGGCAATAGCGCCACCACCAGCAGGGCGACCAGCACCACCGCCGCCGTGCCGCCGAATATGATCATGCGCAGTCGCCGCTGCTCATAGCGCCGCCGGGCGGGTCCGCGGGGCGTGTTCCTCTGATGGTTCGCCATGATGATACCTCTGTGGTATTACTTGAACAGGGGGAAGCGCAGGTCGCTGGGGTACACCTGCACATGCTGGAAATAGATTAGATTGTTTAAGTCTATCTCCTGGTAGCGGTCGCCAACGCCTGATATGTAGCGGTACAGCTCGTGCAGGTCCACTGTGCCGTTCTCGTTGCCGGAAAACTGCTTGTCGGCCGGCATGGCGCCGGACTTGCCCACGCCATTGCACAACCATACCGTGAAATCGTTATGGGCTTTGGGCTCGGAGCCCCAGCTTTCCTCGCGGTAGGCGGCGGCGGTGAGCACATAGAACTTGTTGACCTTGCGCAAATCGCCGGTGTTGGGAACATCGTCCCCTTCGATCACGCCGGGGTCGGCGCTGCGGAAGACTTCCACCGCCTGCCTGTCAAAGGCCTCGGCGGCACGGGCCTGCCTTTGTGCGGCATTCCTGTCGTTCGCCTTGTACACCGCCGCGCCGGAGCCGCAGCTCTCCAGGATGACGATCACCTTGCCGGGCACCTCCAGCAGCATGTCTCTCAGCTCGGCAAGGGTGACCCAATCGGGGTCCACTTCGCCGTGGGAGGCCATGCACAGCGCGCCGGTATACTTTTCGGCAGCGCTATCGCTGCTGTCGCCGTGGGTGGCGATGAAGAACAGGGAAACGTCGTTCTTGTTGGCGCCGGCAAAGGTCTTTTTGACCAGCTGCTTGAGCTCGCTTGCGGTGGTGTTGTTCTCGGTCGTCACCTGGTACTTGCCGCCGTCCGGGGTTTTGACCCGGCCGAGCATCGCCTTCATGAGCGCCACATCGCCCTTGTTGCGCTTGATGCGCTCCCAGCGCTTGGCTGGGTCCTTTTCATGCGAATTGTAGAAGTCGCTCTCGGAAACCAGCAGCGCCCGGTATTTGACGGGGTTTTTGGAAGCGCCCGAAGCAATGGCGGTGGACAGGTAGGCGGGTTTTTTGACCTTGCCGGTGCTGGCTGCGCCGGGCGTGCTGTACAACTTGAAGCTCAGGTCCTTCGCCTTCAGATTGGGGAAGGACAAGGCCGGGCAGGATATCGATTTGGCGGGGAAGGTGAGGGTGACAGTCTGCCACTTGTTCTCGGCGCAGTCGACCTTCACGACCTTGAAGGTGTTCCGGGCAATCGGGGTGTCGCCGGTGTTGTCATTCATACTGACAGACAGGTCCAGGTTATTGATGGCGGTCAGCTTGCCCGCGCTGCCGTTCAGCAGCCACAGCTGGCAGACGATGCTGCCGTCGCCCTTCATTTCCAGCGATTTGGGCTGCAGGGTCCACTTCTTGGCCAGCTTTGCCACGGCCTTGGCGGTGGGCTTGGTATGCAGCGCGCCGGTGCAGTTGGCCTTCACCACCACATTCATTTTGGCCTTCAGGCCGTTGTCCGACGCGACGGTAACGGTGACCTTGCCCGGCTTCACTGCCGTAACGACGCAGTCCCGGCTCATCCGGGCGATGTTTTTGTCGGAGGTGGTGAAGTCGATGTTGTAGTTGGCGTAGACAGGCTCTACGACATAGAGTTGTTTCAGATCGATGTCCTGGCCCACCAGCAGCGTCGCCGATTTTTTGGAGAAGGACAGGCGCTTGAGTGCGTAGGCATCCTCGATTGTAAGGGAGAGGGTCATCTGCGTGCCGTTGGTCAGCTTGATGGCAATGTTGACGCTGCCCACAGCGATGGGGTCGACGACGATGGTGTTGCGGCTGTCGTCCTGCCGATTCACTTTGACGAGATTGTCCTTGCTGACGGTCCAGGAGGCGATGTCGGCATTCTTTGAGAAGATGCGCAACACGTCCTGCTTGTTGATGGTGAGCTTCCCATCCTCAACCATCGTCATCTTGTAATTCATCGCCTTATATTGGGGCATGGGCTTCGAGGTGTTATCGGCGTCGCCATCCGACTCGGCTTCCGCCGGGGGAAGGCTGACGTCGTCAGACAGCGCCAGGTCGATGTCCTCGGACAGGCTCAAGTCGATGTCGTTCAACGACGCTTCTCCGGAAAGCTCCGGCAGGGCATCGATGGACAGGCTCGCTGCATCGTCGACCTCAAGCGCCGGCGCGTCGTCCAGTTCCAAGGGAGCGTCCTCCGCCAGGGCCGGCAGGGATGCGGCCAGGAGCAGCGCCAGCAGCACGGCCAGCGCGCGCCGCAGGGCAGTATGAGGATTTGTGTTCATGATATACATACCTCCTCCTATTAATATGTATCATTGTAGCACTTTCATCGCTTTTTTATCAAGTCATTTCCAATATTATATCATAATTCCCCCATCACCGTCATAATTTTCACACTGCGCCGGTTGACACCCGCCGTTTTGAAGTGCTATAATTGGCGTCGATATCAAAAGGCGCATGGGGAATGCGCCCCTCATCGCGCTTTCAGAGAGCCGCCGGACGGTGCGAGGCGGCAAGCGGGACGGGGGGCCGGCCGGTTCCCCCGGGATTGCACGCAATCCCACGCCCCGCGCAGGAAATGGCGCGGCGGTTTTCCCCGTTACAGAAATCGAGAGGATTCTTCCATTCATGCAAGAATCAATCAGGGTGGTACCGCGAAGCGCATCTGTTCGTCCTTGAGATGACAGATGCGCTATATTTTGCGCGGTACCACGGTACCGCGATAAGGAGGTAATTCCCATGAACATCCAATCCGCCAACGAGCTGCGCAGCCTGTTCCTGCGCTTCTTCGAGGAAAAGGGCCACGCCCGCATCCCCAGCGCGTCGGTCATCCCCGAGAACGATCCCACCGTGCTGTTCACCACCGCCGGCATGCATCCGCTGGTGCCCTACCTG
This sequence comes from Clostridia bacterium, assembly GCA_017512905.1. Classification (GTDB taxonomy): domain Bacteria; phylum Bacillota; class Clostridia; order Christensenellales; family Aristaeellaceae; genus UBA2862. Next base: position 17,463 of record JAFWEL010000207.1, on the reverse strand, counting down.
ATGGGCGAGAAGCACCCGATGGGCAAGCGCCTGACCGACGTGCAGAAGTGCATCCGCACCGGCGACATCGACGACGTGGGCGACCCCAGCCACCTGACCTTCTTCGAGATGCTGGGCAACTGGTCCCTGGGCGACTACTTCAAGGCCGAGATGATCCCCTGGAGCTGGGAATTCCTGACCAGCCCCGACTGGTTGGGCCTGGACCCCGACAAGCTGGCCTTCACCGTGTTTGAGGGCGACCAGGACGCCCCCCGGGACGAGGAGGCCGCCAACCTGTGGCGCGCCCAGGGCGTGAAGGACGACCACCTGTTCTACCTGCCCAAGAAGCACAACTGGTGGGGTCCCGCCGGCATCACCGGCCCCTGCGGCCCGGACACCGAGATGTTCATCATCCGCGACCAGCCGCCCTGCGGCCCGGACTGCTCCCCCGCCTGCTCCTGCGGAAGGTACCTTGAGATCTGGAACGACGTGTTCATGCAGTACGAGAAGCAGGCCGACGGCACCTTCATCCCGCTGAAGCAGAAGAACGTGGACACCGGCATGGGCCTGGAGCGCACCTACTGCGTGCTGATGGGCGCGAACACCGTCTACGAGACCGAGATCTTCTCCGGCATCATCGGAAAGATCGAGGAGCTCTCCGGCAAGAAGTACGGCCAGGACGAGGAGACCACCAAGTCCATCCGCATCATCAGCGACCACATGCGCACCGCCACCTTCATCATCGGCGACGACCGGGGCGTCACCCCCTCCAACGTGGACCAGGGCTACGTGCTGCGCCGCCTGATCCGCCGGGCCGTGCGCCACGGCATGAAGCTGGGCATGCCCGCGGGCTTCACCTGCGAGATCGCCCAGGTCATCATCGACCAGTACAAGGAAGTCTACCCTGAGCTTGAGCGCAACGGCGAACACATTCTTGAACAGCTGAAGCTGGAGGAGGACCGCTTCCAGAGGACCCTGAAGAAGGGCCAGGCCGAGTTTGAAAAGGTCTACGGCAACATGATGAAGAAGCGGGAAGCCTTCGCCGCCCTGAAGGCGAACAAGGCCGATCCCGACGCCGTGGCCGCCGCCCTGAAGCAGTTGCCCCCCAGCCCGGACAACAAGCCCATCATCGAGCAGGTGAAGGACGGCACCGTCTCCGACGCGACCATCGACAGCCTGCTCAAGGCCACCGAAAAGATGGACGGCCGCAGCGCCTTCAAGCTGTACGACACCTACGGCTTCCCCATCGAGATCACCGAGGAGATGGCTGCCGAGAAGGGCATCGAGGTGGATGTGGAGGGCTTCCAGGAGCGCTTCAAGAAGCACCAGGAGAACAGCCACGCCGGCGCGGAGCAGCGCTTCAAGGGCGGCCTGCAGGACCACAGCGAGCAGACCACCAAGCTGCACACCGCCACCCACCTGCTCCACGCGGCCCTGCGCAAGGTCCTCGGCCCCGAGGTGGCCCAGAAGGGCAGCAACATCACCCCCGAGCGCCTGCGCTTCGACTTCTCCTTCGGCCGCAAGATGACCGACGAGGAGAAGAAGGAGGTCGAGCGCCTGGTGAACGAGTACATCCAGGCCGCCGCGCCCATCACCTGCGAGGAGATGACCGTGGCCGAGGCCAAGGCCCAGGGCGCCATCGGCCTGTTTGAGAGCAAGTACGGCGAGCGGGTCAAGGTGTACACCATGGGCGAGTTCTCCAAGGAGATCTGCGGCGGCCCCCACGCCACCAACACCGGCGATTTGAAGTCCTTCAAGATCAAGAAGGAGGAGGCCTCCTCCGCCGGCGTGCGCAGGATCAAGGCCACGATCGGGGAATAACCGACCGTAAAACATGGTAGCCGGGGCGTCGCATCGACGCCCCGGGGGAATGCCACAGCATGCCAAAGAGGCTATAAAAAACACACTGAGGAAGCAGCCAGGCTGGAGACGGCGAGGCTGCTTTCCTATGTCAAGGGGGACAGACTTGCTGATGCGGTTGAATTGTCGGGAAAAGAATATCGTTGTTTATTAACATCGGATTAATGAGATGCAGAAGATATGTTCGATACCATAATCATACAATGGATATAAAAAATAGAGGAATAAATCAATGAACGATAAACTTCAGCTATTCGAGGATCAGCCCGTCCGAACGGCATGGGACAATGACCATGAGGAATGGTATTTCTCCGTTGTTGATGTGATTGCTGTTCTCACGGACTCTCCTAATCCGAACAACTATTGGAAGGTCCTCAAGAAGCGCCTTAAGGACGAAGGGAATCAGTCGGTTACAAATTGTAACCAACTGAAGCTCAAATCCCATAAAGATGGAAAGCGGTATAATACCGACGTGGCGACGACCGAGCAGCTTCTCCGTCTGATCCAGTCTATCCCCTCTCCCAAAGCAGAGCCTTTCAAGATGTGGCTGGCAGAAGTAGGCCGGGAACGCATCGACGAAACCATCGACCCGGAGCTGACGATCGACAGGGCGCTGGAAACCTATTCCCGTCTCGGCTATTCTCCGGAATGGATCAACCAGCGCCTCCAGACCATTCGCGCCCGCAAGGAACTGACGGATGCGTGGAAAGCGCATGGCGTCAGGGAAGGCCGGGAATATGCTATACTGACCGATGAAGTCACCAGAGCCTGGTCCGGCATGACGACGCGCCGCTACAAGGATTTGAAGGGGCTGAAGAAAGAGAACCTCCGGGATAACATGAGCACCCTCGAGCTTGCCTTGAATATGCTGGCAGAAGCGACTACAACAGAACTGACCCGGGCGCAGAATCCCCAAGGACTGACCCAGAATCAGGTTGTTGCCCGTGAGGGCGGCTCAATCGCCGGAAACGCTCGCAAGGAAATTGAAGCCAGGACGGGCAAGCCGGTCATCACCCCCGATAACGCAGCCAAGCTTAATTCGGTTGTGACAAACCTTATTGAAGATGTGGTCGATCTTACGGACGAGAATAAATAGCAGCAGATATCCGAAAAAGATTAGAACCTGTAATAGAAGGGGCGGCGATGCGCGGTCTGCCGGGTACAGCGAATGGATTCGCAGCCGGGCGGGGCGCCGCATCGGCGCCCTTGCAATTATCTTATACAGCCCCGATTTTGTTTGTAACCATTCGCCCCTCCCGCTCCGTCTAATCCATGTAGCTACAAACACAGGAAGGATGAACGCGCATGACCGCCGATGCATTTGCCCGCCGGGTGGAGGCGCTGAAGCCGGTGATGCACCGGGTTTGCCACGCCCAGCTGGGGGAGCCCCACGACCGTGAGGACGCCGCCCAGGAGGCCATACTCCGCGCCTGGGAAAAACAGGATGGCCTTCGGGAACCCAAATTCTTCGAGACCTGGTTCATACGCATACTCATCAACGCCTGCCACGACATCCAGCGGCGCAACCGGCGCACGGTGGCCATGGACGCCCCGCCGGAGCGCGAACCCGAACCGGAGCATCGCGACCTGTATCTCGCGCTGATGGCCCTCAACGAAAAGCAGCGCATGTGCGTGCTGCTGTACTACATAGAGGGCTATGGCGTCCGGGAGGTGGCCGGGATGCTGGGCATCGGGGAGAGCGCCGTCAAGGTGCGGCTGATGCGCGGGCGTAACAAACTCAGGGAACTGCTGTCGGAGGAGGTGTTCAAATGATTCGCAGGGAGGATTTCATCGACGCGCTGGGCATGCCGGATGAGGGCTTCACGAGCGCCGTGGACGCCGCCCTCCGACAGGTCAAGGAAGGGGAGGCAAGACCCGTTATGAAGCGAAAGATGACATTGACGATACTGGCCGCCGTGCTGGCCGTGATCGCGCTGACCGGCGCGGCGCTGGCCGTGGGGCTGAACCTGTTCGACCACTTTGGAAGGAACGACCGGCGCTTGCAGGTCGTCGCGCCGGATGCCGCATTGGTCGTCAACGACGCCGTGGAGGTCACCACCGACGCCCTGGGCGTCTCAAAAGCGCGGATCGACAGCGCCTATTACGACGGACAGAGCCTGATCGTGGCCTATACCCTCGACAATTACCAGCGCTGTGAGCCGTTCACGCCCACGGAGACGGAGCTGGCTCAGATGACCGAAAACAAAGATTTCCTGCTCGAAGCCTATGGGATCGTGGAGGGCGACCCGGATGCCAACGAAGCCTTCCGGGCCGCCATCGACCGGAAGCAGCCCTATGGCGTGGTGGAATACATGATCGGCCTCGGCGACCGCTGCACGACCGACGGGGGCGTGACCCTGCCCCTCCATGCCGCGGCCATGGAGGACGGCGAGGAGGGCCTGCTCTACTGCATCCAGGAGTTTGAGACGCCGCTGCCGGAATCCGTCCGGGATCTCGACAGCCTGAACCTCACCCTGCCGGTGGAGCTGTCTACCTCCTGGTACTGGTTCGACGGGGAAACCTGCTACGAAAAGCATGACGAGCAGCCCCTGGCGACGCTGACCGCCGCCGTCAGCCGGTCTGAGGCCGAAACCCGAAGCTACAAATGGGAGGGCGAAATCAACGGCGCGAAGGTCAGCGCCCGGGCCGAGGCCTCCGCCGTGCACATCAAGCTCTATATCGACGCGGAGGCGGGCGCTTTCCCCGATCCCGCGACAATCTGGCCGGAGGCCGCCGAAGCGGACGACACCTGGTACAGCTTCGTCCTCACGGATTCAAGGGACATGGAATACCGCTTCTCGGGCGGAATAGAGGGCGAGGGCACCCTCGAGGCGGAATACGACGGCCTGGGCTACCTGCCGAACGACCTCACCCTGACGGTGCGCCTGGAGGGCGAGGGGGATTGGGACGGGAAGGACCACACCCTTCCCGGGTTCCCGGTGACGCTGAGGGCTGAATAATTGTTAGTCATATACAAATCAGACTAAATTAATCCTAAGCCGAAATACAAGACAGTGCCTCCAATAGCCAAAATTGGTTATTGGAGGCACCATCTTTCCATAATGCTTTCATGCCGTCGAAGACGGTTCTGCAAGATTCCTTTTCTGGCACAAAGATTCCCCTGTCGCAGCGCGCGACTATCATGACATACATTCTTGCAATAACGCCATGATTGTGATAAGCTTTCCTCGTGGAGGGGAGAACATGTATTACCTGATCAAAGAAGTTCTGACGCCATGTAGTGAAAAAGAAATCCATGAAGGCAATGCGCAATATGTGGTCGTGCTGGATACACAGCAGTGGCAGCAGCAGAAAGAGCGCTTTGATATGCTGATCGATATGGAAATGGACACGCCACAGGAGACAAAGGCGGTTGTCAACATGGATTCGTTGACGGGATCGTTATCAATTCCCAATCGGGATGATATAGGCGGTCAACGACATAATTTTTCATTCGCCTTGGATGAAAAAGGCGTTGTTTGGGTCGATGACAGCGGTTATGTGCTGGAAATGCTGCGCAAGCTCAGCCAGACAAAGAGATGGCGGCTGCCTGGTTTGGAGCGGTTCTTATACGACCTGCTGGAAATGACCATCGGCGATGATTTGACGCTGCTCGAAAATACGGAGCATCGCCTGAACCTGATCGAAGAGGCGATTCTGCGCGATGAGGTCAAGACCTATCCCAAGGAAATGAATGATATCCGTGGTGACCTGCTTGACCTGCGCGTGCACTATGAACAGCTGATCGATTTGGGACAGGAGCTGGAAGAAAACGAGAACGGTTTCTTCAAAGAAGAAAACCTTCGCTATTTTCACATGTTTACCGAACGGGTTGTGCGCTTGCGGGATATTGTCAACGGACAGCGCGAATATGTCATGCAACTCCGCGATCTGATGCAATCTCAGTTGGATGTCAGACAGAATCGCATCATGACGGTGCTCACAGTCGTTACATCCATATTTCTACCGCTGACGCTCATCGCGGGCTGGTATGGTATGAACTTTCGCTACATGCCAGAGCTGGAATGGCGATACAGTTATCCCATAGTCATTGTAATCTCCATCCTTATCGTGGTAGTCTGCCTTATCTGGTTCAAACGGAAAAAGTGGATGTGATGAAACACAAGGGGACGGTTCTCTGTGTTCTTATGACTACATCACAAATTTCCTCACGGTTACAGAGCGGATACCTGTTATCCTGCTGAGTCGCCGAATGGTGATGTCGGAGTAACACAGAGAACCGTCCCCATGTGTCCTTGATCTCAACAGAATCGTTCCGGTTCTGTCTCCTGAAGAATCTGTGCCAGCACCTTGTAGTCCAAATACTGTATGCCCTCTATGCCGTTGTGAATCTTTTCTGCCAGATTGCTGCTGTAATAGATATCCATCGCCTTTTCCAGTGAAACGCCGTGCTGATCGGCGATGTAGGCAATCAACCGTTCTTCGAGATTTTCCTGATAGGTTTGTTCCAGAATGCGATCATCCACGCCTCACACCTCCAAACAGCATTCAAAGCACAATAACTGGTCAATGGCCCTCTGGGTAATGAAGGCAAGCTGGTCGTAGTTCGGATAAGCCCGGATTTCCTTCAGCGCTCGTTCCTTATCCCAGATGCCGGAATGGTACATGTCCACCACGCGGAAAACCTTGTCGTTGGCGACCTTCCCGATAATCAGGTCATAATTCTGGTAGCCCGGTTTCCCATCCCGACAATCACACACAAATTCAATCCATTCCGCAAGGTCGTCAGGGAATCTCTTGACGCGAAGACCTGTCATGTCGTCATCCATCTGATATTGGTTGACTATCGCCCTGCCGCCGACCAGCGCAGCCTTGCGCCGTGCCCATCGCTCCGCCTGCTGACTGACTGTGGTCACATAGAAGCCCTTTCCGAAATCCAGCGCACGGTAGGAGTGAAGGATATCCGGCTGACGCACAACTTCAGACGATCCGTGATAGACGATCATACCGCAATCCCCCTGTTTTTCAGGTACTGTTCAATATCTTCCAATACATACGTGCTGGACTGCGTATGCAACACGCCATAGTGTGGGACAAGATAGCTCTCTATGCAGCCGGATTCCTTGAGCTTTTTGTATACCATTGCCGGAGAAAGCCCCCATTGATTGGCGCAGCGATGAATCATATACACCACAAAGACCATAGAATCCCTGTTCATGCCTGTCTACCTCCGAATGTCTCTGGCCATATTATACCACGTGAGGGGGACAGCTACAAGAGAAAACAGGGCCTAAGCCCGGAATAAAACACAAGGGAAACACACGGGGACGGTTCTATTGTCCCACTCCCAACTGAAATTCTCGCCAGAATGGGACAGAAGAACCGTCCCCTTGTCCCACTCCCCCTCCCTTTCGTGCTATTATTTTTTGAAATCGTCCGATTTATATTGCTTTCGTCGTTCTATTCTGGTATACTGGGTTCAGGGAAAGGAGGCGTTGTGCATGTCCATCACGGCCACCGAATTGAAAGCCAATCTCAGCAAGTATCTGCTGCTCGCCTCAACCGAGGATGTGTTTATCACACAGTACGGGAAAATTGTGGCGAAGCTGACCAACCCGTTTCAAGACAGGGTTGAGATCGCGGAGTCCCTTTTCGGCATTCTTCCGCAGGCGATGACCCTTGAAGAAGCCAGGGAGGAGCGTCTGAGCGAAGTATGAGAGCGATCCTCGATACCAATGTCGTAGTGGATGTCCTTCAACGGCGTGAGCCCTGGTTCCAGGATGGCGCCGTTATCTTCCGTGCCATTGCCAACAAACAGGTCACGGGCTGCCTGACAGCGAAGCAGATCGCGGATCTTCATTTCTTCTCCAGAAAGCAGTTCAAAGGAGAAGAAAATGTTGACGCCAGGGCCAGGCAGGTCGTCGGAAAAATACTCTCCCTCTTTGAACTGATCGATACCCTTGGCATCGATTGCCAGAACGCGCTCGGCATCAATAATGGGGACTATGAGGATGCCATCCTGATTGAAAGTGCCGCCCGCGCGGGTGTCGAGTACATTGTTACCAGAAACCCCGCGCACTACAAAACGTCATCTGTTCAGGTGTACTCTCCCGCTGAATTTGTCCGCTTCATCAGCAGGCAGGACTAAACGCACCCCGCCGCAGGCATGCGCAACGGCGGGGTGCGCGTATCAGAAACGGTCCATGTCCTCATGTGTTTCGATGTCTATGAGCTGGCGGCCTCGGAGCTGCTGTTCCGGGCGGAGGGGCTGGAGCCGTCCCACCAAAAGGAGCTGCGCGACTGCCTGGTGGAGGGGCTGACCCGCGCGGACTGCCTGCTGCCCCCGGCGGCGCAGGAGCGCCACGTTCGCGCCGCAGCCACGGTCCACGAGCGCAACTACTGGCGCTGCATGAAGAAGATCGGCGGGATGCTGCGGGGGAAGGGAAAATAAAGGAACGCCGGGCGGCGCGTTGCGCCGCCCGTACGGCAGGGGGACGGTTTTGACATCTGGGACGGTTCTTATTGTCGTCTTTTCATTGACGCAAATATGCTGACATTTAGAATCGTCCCAGCTGTCATAGATGTGAACAGTATGCTGGCAACGAAGCCACACCGAAATCGTGTAGCTTTATTGATGGGGCACTCTGTTCACATCTAAAATGAACCCCTTTTCGGTAGACGAGGGTTCACTCAAAAATGAAAGAGAAGCCCGTGTTTTCAGGGCTTCTCCGATTTGGTGGTCGCAAACAGGACTCGAACCTGTGACCCCATCGATGTGAACGATGTGCTCTACCCAGGTGCCCTTTGTACATGATGCGTTTGTGTCATGAGAACCGTCCCCGTGACACCCGACACCCGGAAGCATATCCCCCAATACCAGGCGTATTACACGTTTCGTTTCTGAATGGACTACTATCAGCCGATCCTTCCATGTATGAACCTGCTGATAGTATCTCACATATTGTCACGTAATAATCTACCTTTTTGTTACAATATAGTCAATATATTACGTGACAGTACCTAAACACTACAGCACCGTCCCAGTGTGTTGACATCTCCGATATCACTTATACAATCTAATATCACTAAACACGTATTCTGAGTCCTCGCTTCCTGTATCGTCAGTATAACCACCATTAAATACAATTGTACATTTTCCTTTTAATCCCTTTAGACTAATGTAATAACGTTTCCATGAATCATCAATATCTCTATAATTGTCTGTACACTTCCTTACCATGTTCCCGTCATCATCATAAATATATACACTTGGATGGCCGTGATCTTTTGTTTTCTTGCCATAAAATGACAATATCTCTACATCTGAAACATCCTCAATCGTATATTTCAGTCCAATATAATCTTCATTAAGCAAATAATCAACAAGCGCCATTCCTACAGCATAGTCTCTACGCAAACTCCCATGGCAAATGACGCCTGCTGTCCCTTCATGTTGATTTTCAGACAATTCTGCGTGTGACAATTCAACGCAGGGATTATTACATAAATCCAATAGTATTCCCTCTTTTTTCAAGGAATCAGATTTCCAATAAATCAAATTGCTGTCATCCAATACTGCTCCACTTGACCACACTAAACAGTAATCATTCTCTTCAACATATTTTTGAACATCTCTACATTTCCCCTTTGTCACTACAAAGACTGCCGGTTTTTCATCTTGCATCTGCTTCCAATAATCGTTCATTATTCCAGAGTCAATTGTACCGATAGGAAACTGATACGAATACTGGGTTGCATGGGATCTTTGACTCTCAATATAAAGCACATCATAGTTCCCGTATACAGAGATTTTTTCGTCTTCTGAAGTCCATTCTTGTATTTTTTCGCTGATCTGCATTGTTTGATCTGATATATGTCTGTTTCCCTTGTCGCCATATATTGATGCGGTTTTCTGGAGTTCACTTTCCCATTTTCCAGCGATCAAATAGCAGATCAAAAACCCCATTGTCAGTACTGAAGCAACCCCACCGACATTCTTATCTATATTCAGGTAAGAAAACAGAGAGGCGATTGCTGCCACAAAGAGCGGAACCAGTATCATTCCATAATGCGGATAAGTCTGACCGGAAATTGTCATCATAAAAACACTGCACAGTAAGTTTGCTGTCAACAATGCATACATATTGTTTTTCTTTTTAACAAACAGAAATAATGAGCTCGTAAGAGACAGTGTAAATATAAATGTATTGGTAAAAGTAAAAAAGGCATTCCATCTTGAGGGGAATGAAGCACGACCACCTTCAGCTGATGAATACAGAAAATTAAACTTGATATATGCTTTCCAAAAGTTGCTCAGGGAATTGTTTGCCACAAGCCATAATAAAATTGGCAAAACGGAGATAGCAACGCCTATAGTAAACCAAATTATAAATAATGCAACTTTGTCAAATTCTTTTCTAATAATGGTTTGGAAGAAAATCGTTATACAAAACACAACCCATACTACGGCCATATTAACCCTTAACATGATAACACATCCGAGGCAGAAACCACATATTGTTAGTCGCATTTTAGAATAACGGTTATTGATCATATAATCGGAAAAGATGAACAAAGCCGCTGAAATATATGGCATACTGTACTCTTCGACAAGATTGCCACCTTCAAAATACTCAAACAGTATAGTCGATCCAGCAAGCACACAAATTATAGCCTGCCACTTATTGTGCGTCCAGATCTTTGCAGTTTTATACAAAAGAAGGAAGGTGATGAATAAGTTTAGAAACTCAATCGCCCATATTCCGCTTGATTCTGATATAGTCAATCCCAAGTAACAAATAATGTACATGAGTGGGCCCTTATGGTCAAAGGTATCCCGATATGGCATATTGCCATGCTTCATCATCATCGCAATAGTCCTGAAAACACTTGAATCGGTTCCGCTTTCTCCGTTGATCCAAGGATGCAAGGGACTCTCAAACAAGAAAACAAAAGACAATATCAGAAATAAAATAATAACTGCAAATTCGCTAATATAATTATGATCTTCACTGGCAGTTATTTGATCAGGTCTTCTCTTGCTGCTTAAACCTAGCATATTCATGTATCATTCCCCCCTAAAAATAAAAAACTTGCTTGCGATGTAATTTAATATAATCACAACAACATTCATGCCAATTTTGGCAATCATATCATTGATGTGCATTATATCAACAAAAATATACATTCCTGCAAGGTCAATAGCGCCTGTTGCCAATCTACCAAAATAGAAAAGAACAATTTCGCGGATAATTTCCGCTTTCGTTACAGCTTTGCTGTGAAAAACCCATTTTCTATTGGTGAGATAGGCAAATAAAACGGCTAAACTCCATGCTATAACAGAGCTTGCAATCACGGACAAACGAAATATGTGTGCACATATCCAATAAACAATTGTATTAACTACCGTTGTAAGAACTCCGAAAATAACATATGGCACCATATCCCTGTGCTTCTCATAAAAATCCTTAATCCAAGTTTTCACAATTAACACTCCGATTGCTTTGAAGCATTTATTCAATTTCCTTTTTTAATTTGATGAAATCCTTAACTGCTTTGAATCCGATTTTAATTATTCTTTTGACATTGATCGAGTTTACCCCACCCTGCCTTGGTTTGAAGGAGATAGGAATAAACTTGACTCGATCCCCGTTGTAAACAAAATAAGTTGTGAACATGATGTTGGGGATGTTGAAATCCTGTGGAAGCTTATGAATGTACTTTTCAACTAAAGAGCATTTCATCAATCGAAATGGTGCATTTGCATCTCGCAGTCTGACTTTGTTTCCAAAGATTATTCTCAGAAGTAAACACACTGTATTCTCAACCATTTTCCTACTTTTTCCATCACCTCTGACAACTCGTTCACCAATAACCGCATCATAATTATTTCTCTCCCGCCAAAATGCTTCAAATTCCTTCGGATCTGTTTGCCCGTCTGAATCTGTTTGGAAAACAAAATCCGAGCCATGCTCTATTGCATAGCGGTACCCAAAAAGAACAGTTGACCCATGGCCCCCATTTGTCTTCGTTAAAGGAAGCAACAAAGGACGGTCTTCGGCCAACTTTTTTATTATTGAATATGTGTTATCTTTAGAGCCATCATCTATTATAACGAGTTTGGAATCCCCTTCCCCGTATTTTTCGAGAACGGGATACCAATCGTTTACACACTGTTCTATATTCATTTCCTCATTGTAAGCTGGAATAACGATATATAGTTTTTCCATCGTGATCATTTTTCTTCCATCGATGTTTTTTTATTGCTATATACACCGTAATCTATTCTTTACAACACGTGATGGTCGCAACAGGACTCGAACCTGTGACCCCATCGATGTGAACGATGTGCTCTACCAACTGAGCCATGCGACCTTATTTATGTTATCCGATTTTTGGGCTTAACGGTTCATGTCACATCCATGAACACCCATCGCATCGGTTAAGCGCCTGAGTTGATCTTTATGTACTCTGGGCAGTATGTCCTCCCCTACGGGCAGGACTGTCCAACGACGTGATGAGGGAGTGCAACCGCCAAAAGCCTTGCCATTACAGAACTTTTCATGGTATTACTATTCTGCACACCGTGTGCAAATTCCTGCCTGCACACGGGAATGCGTGAAATTTTGCATACGGGTGTGCATGGTGTTTCCGGAAAGAGAATTTGGTGCCTCCAATAACCGAAACCGGCTATTGAAGGCACCAAATTGTATAATGTCCTTATCCGTTCTTCCGCACAGCCAGCGTCGCTGCCTCGCCGTTGATCTTCCAATCCTTGGCATAGGCGTCCGCGGGGGCGTCGCCCTCGCTGATGGCGGTGGCCAGCACGGCGGAGGCGATGGCGTCGGCATTCTTCGCGATCACCGGCGCAAGGGCCTCGGAGGCTTTATAGCTCACGGTGATGCGGTCCACCACGTCGAAGCCGGCCTCCTTGCGCATGGTCTGCAGCTTGGAGATGACCTCGCGCACGAAGCCCTTCTCGATCAGCTCCGGCGTCAGGTTGGTGTCGATGACCACGGTCATGTCGCCCTCGGTCTGGCTGACGAAGCCGCTCTTCTGGGCGGGGGCGATCAGGCAGTCGTCCTTTTCCAGCGCCACCTCGACGGCGTCGATCAGGAACTTCACCAGGCCGTTCTTCTCCAGCGCGTCCACGAAGGCGCTGCCGTCCACGCCCTTCAGGTATTCGCCGATGGCGGGCACAAGCTTGCCGTAGCGTCGGCCCAGGGTGCGCAGCTGGGGCTTGATCTGGTAGGTGGTGAAGGCGCGGGCGTCGTCGATGAATTCGACGTTCTCCACGTTCAGCTCGTCCCGGATCAGCGCCGCGCAGGCGTCGGAGAGCTTCGCGCCCTTCACGTACAGCGTGCTCAGGGCCTGGCGGACCTTGATGTTGGCGGTATTGCGGCAGGCTCGGCCCAGGGTCACGGCCTGGGCGACCTCGTCCATCTCGGCCTCCAGGGTCTTGTCGATCTTCGATTCGTCGCACACCGGGAAGTCGCACAGGTGCACCGACTCCGGCGCGCCGTCCACGACGCTGGCCAGGTTGCGGTACATGGTCTCGGTCATGAAGGGGATGAAGGGCGCGGCCACCTTGCACAGCGTCATCAGCACGGTGTACAGGGTTTCATAGGCGGCCTTCTTGTCGCCGGTCCACTCCTTGCCCCAGAAGCGGGACTTGGAAAGGCGCACGTACCAGTTGGACAGCTCGTCCACGAAGGCCTGGATGGCCCTTGCGCTCTCGGTGATCTTGTAGTCGGCCATGCCCTCGTCCACGGCCTTGACCAGGCTGTTCAAGCGGGAGAGCACCCACCGGTCCATCAGGGTCAGGTCCGCGGGATCGGCCTTGTGCTCGGCGGGCACGTAGTTGTCGATGCTGGCGTACATGCAGAAGAAGGCGTAGGTGTTCCACAGGGTACCCATGAACTTCGACTGCATCTCGCTGACCAGCTCGCCGGAGAAGCGGGTGGGCAGCCAGGGCGCGCCGTTGGCGTAGAAGTACCAGCGCACGGCGTCCGCGCCCTGCTTGTCCAGCACGTCCCAGGGGTTGACCACGTTGCCCAGGTGCTTGGACATCTTCTTGCCCTCGGCGTCCTGCACATGGCCCATGACCACGCAGTTCCGGAAGGGGCTGCAATCGAACAGCAGCGTGGAAATCGCCATCAGCGTGTAGAACCAGCCGCGGGTCTGGTCGATGGCCTCGGAGATGAAGTTGGCCGGGAAGTTGGCCTCGAACATCTCTTTATTTTCAAAGGGATAGTGCCACTGGGCGAAGGGCATGGAGCCGGAATCGTACCAGCAGTCGATGACCTCGGGGGTGCGCTTCATCTCGCCGCCGCAGCCGGGGCAGGTGAGCGTCACCGCGTCGATGTAGGGGCGGTGCAGCTCAATGTCGTCGGGCACGTCCTTGCCCATTTCCTTCAATTCGGCGCGGGAGCCGATCACGTGGATCTTTCCGCAGTCCTTGCAGATCCACACCGGCAGCGGGGTGCCCCAGTAGCGCTCGCGGGAAAGGCCCCAGTCGATCACGTTCTCCAGGAAGTTGCCGAAGCGGCCCTCCCGGATGTTGTCCGGGTACCAGTTCACGGTGCGGTTGTTGGCCACCAGCCGGTCGCGCACGGCGGTCATGCGGATGAACCAGGTGCTGCGGGCGTAGTAGATCAGCGGGGTGTCGCAGCGCCAGCAGAAGGGATAGTCGTGGGTGAAGTAAGGCGCGTCCACCAGCTTGCCTTCCTTCTCCAGCCACTCCAGGATCATCGGGTCGGCCTTCTTCACGAACACGCCGGGCCAGTAGGTTTCCTTCGTCATCTCGCCCTTGGCGTCCACCAGCTGGAGGAAGGGGATGTGGTTCTCCCGGCCCACCCGGGCGTCGTCCTCGCCGAAGGCGGGGGCCTGGTGCACCACGCCGGTGCCGTCGGACATGGTGACGTAGTCGTCGCACACCACGGTCCAGGCGTTCTCGGCGTTCTCCGCGCCCTCGATGGCGGCCTTCTGGAAGTCGAACAGCGGCTCGTAGCGCAGGCCCTTCAGGTCGCTTCCGGGGAAGGTGGTCTTGTTAGCGACTTCGACACCCTCGCCCAGCACCTTTTCGATCAGTGCGTCGCCCATGATGACGGTGCGGCCGTCGTAGTCGAACCTCGCGTAAGTCTCGTCGGGATTCACGCACAGCGCCACGTTGCTGGGCAGCGTCCAGGGGGTGGTGGTCCAGGCATAGATGTAGGTGTTCTCCTGATCCTTCACCTTGAACCTGACCACGGCGGAGCGCTCCTTGACCTCCTTGTAGCCCTGGGAGACCTCGTGGCTGGACAGGGCGGTGCCGCAGCGGGGGCAGTAGGGCACCACCTTGTGGCCCTTGTACAGCAAGCCCTTGTCGGCCACCTGCTTCAGGCTCCACCACACCGATTCGATGTAGTTGTTGTCGTAGGTGATGTAGGGGTTTTCCATGTCGGCCCAGAAGCCCACGCGCTCGGACATGCGCTCCCATTCGCCCTTGTATTTCCAGACGCTCTTCTTGCACTCCTGGATGAAGGGCTCGATGCCGTACTCCTCGATCTGCTCCTTGCCGTCCAGGCCCAGCAGCTTTTCCACCTCCAGCTCCACCGGCAGGCCGTGGGTGTCCCAGCCCGCCTTGCGGGTGACCAGCTGGCCCTTCATCGTGTGGTAGCGGGGCAGCAGGTCCTTGATGGCGCGGGTCTCGATGTGGCCGATATGGGGCTTGCCGTTGGCGGTCGGCGGGCCGTCGTAGAAGGACCAGACCTGCTGGCCCTCCCGGTTCTTCATGGATTTCCGGAAGATGTCGTTGTCGTTCCAGAACTTGATGACTTCCTTTTCACGCGCCAGGAAATCCAGCGCTGTGGAGACCTTTTCGATCATCCGTGTGTTCCTCCCCGTAAAAAATTACGCGCCTCTCATCCCCTTGGGACGAAGGCGCTTCGCGGTACCACCCAGGTTGGCATATACGCATATATGCCCACTCGCTCGCGCTGTAACGGGCGCGCCCGACGGAGCCTACTGCCGCATGGCGCGGGTTCGGTCCGCTGCTCCGGGAGGATGCCCCACGGCCCCGGCCTCCGGACTTTCACCATCCTCCGGCTCGCTGCGCGCCTGATGACTGTGGGCGGTTCCCTTCTCAGCATGCTTATACCCTCTTATTATACCCGATTTCAGGATTTTGTAAATGCCCCGGGCGGGATTCAATGTCGATTTTACTTTCACAAAACAAAAACAGACCCGCCGCCCTGTTTCATTGTGCTATAATGATAAAGTGTTTTATGCGTATAATGTAGGACAAATCTGTAATGATAACCGCCGAGGGGGAGACGTCATTGGATCTGTTTAAGAAATGCTATAGCTATTCGCTGGCCAACGAGCTGCGGGAAAAGGGCATCTATCCCTACTTCCACGCGCTGGAGACCCGCCAGGACACCGAGGTCATCATGGAGGGCAAGCGCCGCATTATGCTGGGCAGTAACAACTATCTGGGCCTGACCACCTGCCCCGAGGTTCAGGAGGCGGGTCTGAAGGCGCTGGAGCAGTACGGCACCGGCTGCAGCGGCTCCCGCTTTCTGAACGGCACGCTGAAGCTGCACCTGGAGCTGGAGGACGAGCTGGCGCAATTCCTGCACAAGGAGGCCTGCTGCACCTTCTCCACCGGCTTTCAGAGCAACCTGGGCATCATCAGCGCCATCGTGGGCCACGGCGACTACGTGATCTGCGACAAGGAGAACCACGCCTCCATCTACGACGGCTGCAAGCTGAGCTACGGCCGGATGCTGACCTATGGCCACAGCAACATGGAGGAGCTGGAGATCCAGCTGAAGAAGGTACCCGAGAGCGCGGGCTGCCTGATCGTCACCGACGGCGTGTTCAGCATGGGCGGCGACATCTGCAAGCTGCCCGAGATCGTGAAGCTGGCCAGGCAGTACGGCGCGCGGGTCATGGTGGACGACGCCCACGGCCTGGGCGTGATCGGCGAGGGCGGCCGGGGTACGGCGTCCTACTTCGGCCTGGAGGATGAGGTCGACCTGATCATGGGCACGTTCTCGAAGTCCCTGGCGAGCTTGGGCGGCTATTTGGTGGCCGACGCCACGGTGGTGGACTTCGTGCGCCACAACTCCCGACCGTTCATATTCTCGGCCTCCATCACCCCGGCCAGCGCCGCCATCGCCCTTGCGGCCCTGCGGCACATCGAGGCCCATCCCGAGCTGGTGAAGCGGCTTTCAAGCCTGTCCGCCTACATGCGCAGGGGCCTGAAGGAACGGGGCATACCGATCATCGAGGCCGAGACGCCCATCATTCCCATCTACACCTACACCGCCGAGGCCACGCTGCTGCGGGCGCGCCAGCTGTACGAGGCCGGCGTGTACGTCAACCCCGTGCTGCCCCCCGCCACGCCCCCGGAGCTGTGCCTGCTGCGCACCAGCTACATGGCGTCCCTCAACGAAAAGCTGCTGGATGAGGCCCTGGACATCTTCGGAAAGGTGTTCGCCACGCCGGCGGAATGATGTTGCTGGACAGGCGATTTGTCGCGTTGCGACAAATCAGAAGGGCGTTAGTCAGAATATGGGGTGACGGACTCCTTCCGGCCCCTACGGGGCCACCTCCCTCTGAGAGGGAGGCTTTGGGGAAGTGCTGGAAACAGGGCCTTTTTAAGGCTCCCTCCCAGAGGGA
>JAFWEL010000206.1 GCA_017512905.1 Clostridia bacterium | reverse complement strand
CGGAAATCGCCTGCGACGCGAAGCTAGTCCTTTAGGACGATTTCAGGCAAATCTGAGGAGGATGTATTGAAGGGGGACCTGTCCCCCTTCAAACGGGCGCAAGCCCGCGACAAATCAGAATTGGCAGTTTACATCATCACCGGGAGCGGCTGGGTGAGGAGGGACTGGCTCTGGGGGAGGCCCTCCAGCACGGCGGGGAGCATCACCAGGGCGGCGGGGGCGGCGCTGGCCAGCAGCGGAGGCAGGATGCGCTGGGCCACGGCCCGGTCCAGTACGGCAATGGGGTCGGCGTTGTCACCCAGGGCCCAGAGCATCAGCGCGCAGTAGCGCCAGGCGTCGTCCAGGGCCCGGCGGGAGATGGGCGTGCCAAGGCGGTTCAGGGCGGTGCGCAGGGCGTCCATGCGGCTTTCCATGGCGGCGGGCAGCGGCGCTTCCGGTACGCTGAAGCCCAGCCTCGCGGGAGCTTCCGGCGCGCAGGCAGCCCTGGGGCGGGGCCGCCAGGGGGTGGCCGGCTTCGGGCTCAGGCGCAGGACGAAGCCCCGGTCCAGCGTGTGGGCCGCCAGGGGCATGCCGCTGTCCTGCACGGTCAGGCACAATCGCCAGTTGGGATTCATGCTGTTGTCGATGCCGTGGAGCGGGTCGGGAGCGGGGTGGAGGTTGGCGTCGTCCAGCAGCACCATGGCCGGGGCCTGGGGCTGCTGGCGCAGGGCCTCCAGGCGGGGGTCGTCCGGGCCGAGCCTGCGGGCGGGGGGGATGACGGCGAAGCGGCCGATGTCCGCCCAGCCCAGGGCTTCTGCCAGTATCCGCGCGGCAGCGGTCTTGCCGCTGCCCACCGGGCCGGTCAGGATCAGCACCGGGCACAGCGCGGCGCAGACGCACAGGTTCAGCGCCTCCTGGCGGGTGATGGCGAAGCCAGAGGCGTCGAAGCGGTTCATCACCCGCACGGCCATGGCGTTCAGGTCGATGCTCTGCAGCGCGGGCGCGGCGGGGGGCAGGGGCTCGGCCTCTTCCCTGAGGATGCGCATGCGCTCGATCATGTGCTCGGTCAGGGCGAAGCGGGACAGGTACTGCTCCAGCGTTTCGCCGGTGAGCGCGTCCACGGCCTTGCGGGCGTCCTCTGCGGCGGCCCGGGCGTCCTCGGCCTGCTTCTCAAATTTAGCCTGCTCCGCCTTCGCGGCGTCGGCCTGCTTCACGGCCTGGGCCAGCTCGGCGTCGGCGTCCCGGCGCAGCTCCGCCTTCAGGGACTGGCGCACGTCGGCGTTCTTCAGCGTCAGGTGGTCCAGCTCGCTGAGCAGAGCCAGCCGACGGGCCTCGAGGCTATTGAGCTGCTGCTCGATGTCCGACTGGCGCACGGCCTCCCGGCATTCCTCCAGGGACGCGCCGAACTCCTCGATGCCGCTGAGGGAGCGCAGCAATTCATCCCGCAGGTTGGGCTGCAGCCACACCTGGCGCACGGCGTCCACGGCGCTGTCCACCGGGCTGGAGACGGGCGCGCCGGTGCGGATCGGGGCGATAGGCATGCCCAGCTGGTTCAGCCGGGACTGCTGCCACTTTTCGTCGATCAGCTCCTGGAGGCTGCGTCCCCGGCGGGGATTCAGGCCGCTCTGGGCGGCGAGATTGCGCTGGGCGGGGCTCAGTCGGGGGTCGATGGGCCGGGGGGCCATGGTGCTGTCGTGGTGGAACCACGGCTTTTCGGCGGTGGCGTTGGCATTTTCTACCTCCAGTGCCTTCGGTGAGGCCGGCGCTTTCGGCGCGGCCGGTGTGGCCGGCTCGACGGGTGCGGGTGGTGCGACCGGCTCGGATGGCGCGACCGGTGCGGGTGGCGCGACCGGCTCGGATGGCGCGACCGGTGCGGATGGCGCGACCGGCTCGGATGGCGCGACCGGTGCGGATGGCGCGACCGGTGCGGATGGCGCGGGCTTCGGCGCGGAGGCAACGGCGACCTGTGACATGCCGGTGGGCAGCGCGATGGCAAAGCTGACGGTGTGGCCTCTGAAGCCCTCCAGCTCGAACAGCTGTACACTGCCCTCGGGGCAGAGCTGATCGGTAGGCAGCAGCTGGGTCTTGTCGTCAGAATCGGGCAGCACCTCCCAGCTGTAGCGCTCGGGGTGCAGTGTTTCGCCCTTGAGCAGCACATGGGTCGTGCGCGGGGGCGGCAGTATGGCGTCCCGGGCGGATTCGGGCAGGACCTGGAAGATCGTGTCCGGGGCAGGCTCCCGCACCACGTCGGAATAGATGATGAAGGCGTTATGCTCGGGGCCGTCCTCCCGGAAATTCTTGTTGGGGCGGATCTTGTCGTTGTCGTCGGGATGGGCGCGCAGATCCACCACGCAGAACAGCCCCATGCGGCGCATACGGGATTTGAAGTGATAGGATTCGTTTTTGTCCGGCACGATGCGTATGCCGCCCTCGACGGGGTAGTCCTCGTGCTGGGTGTAGGGGATATAGCGGCCGTCGGCTTCGACCAGCAGGGGCTTGAAGCGGAAATAGGATTTCAGCGGGTTGTCTTCTTCCAATATGCCGATACAGAGCTTTCCAGGCAGTGACATTTTATCTTCCCTCCATTTTTGAACCGGGTAGTACTTTATTTGGCCTGTATTGAGCGGATACGGGCCGGGAATTGCAGCCCAAGCTGCTTTATTTGACCCACTCATCGGACAAACATTAGTTCAATGTTAATTTTAGCATTTTATGGGGAAAATGTCAAGGAAAAATGGGGATAAACCTCAAACGGATTTGCGGCGAACCGGGAAATGGGACATTTCTGTCAAAAACCGTATCATAACGAAGCCCCCGGCACCGCTTTTTCACCGGGAACGGCCGGCTTTGGACTGTTTCACCGAACGGTTGCAATGTAAAAAAACCGTGGCTATTTCTTGCTTTTGGGTCATTTAATATAGACATCTTTGCCTCTGTCGTGATATAATATATATGGTATGGTAGAATCGTTATAAAAGGCGGGCTCTGCCGTGCCGCCGAATGGAACGCGTTGCGTCCCGGCAAAGTCAAAACAAGGGAATAAATGGTTTCCGCCTGCGGATAAAATGGGGCAGGCGGCATTGACGTATAAATTTTGTCTTCTGCTTTTTGGAGGCGCTATATGAAAGATTATCGAAATAATACATTGGACCGCGAGCCGAAGGCCACCGGGCTGATGCGGCGCGGCGACAGGCCGGGAAGGATAGACAGGCGCTTTGCCAGGCGGCTGTTCAGCCTGCTTTTGGTCATCAGCCTGCTTTCCAACACCCTTGGCTTTGTGGCGGACGACGTGATGCCGGTGCAGGGCCGGCGGGCGTCAGCGGAGATCCTGGAGCTTGATGACGGCATCGGCGCAATGGAGCCCAACGAGATTTCCGACAGCCTGACGCTGGACGATTCCCTGGGGGATCTGTCCGATGACGGCCTCGACCACATCGACGACCTCTCCCTGTCCCAGGGACTGGTGTCTAACGGCCAGGGGAGCGAGAATACCTATGTCTATCATATGCAGGCGGAGACCCGTCTGCTGCTGAGCGACCTGGTAAAGAAGCTGAACCTGCCGGTGCGGGATATGCAGTTCGTCGAGAATGTCATCGTGATGCCCAACGAGCAGGACCCCACCCTTGACATGTCCCTTTTTGTGCAGATCGTCGCGCTGGAAAAGGACTTTCTGTTTTGCCTGAAGCCTCTGTTCAAGGATGTGCGGCTGACCGTTTATACCGTTGACGGCACGTTCATCCTCCGACTGGTCAACGACATGACCCTGAAGCCGGAGGACGTAACCCTCGCGGCCCAGACACTGGCAGAGAACCCCATCCCCTTCGACGCGGTTTTCAGCTACGACTTTGCGGGCAAGCCCGCCAGGATCCGCCTCAGCTGGCTGCTGGAGCAGGTGGGCCTACCGATCAAACTCAGGAGCATCACCGAGGTGGGCGTGGTGGAGCACGTCGGCCTGGAGGGCCAGGTCCTCACCATTGAAAGGGCGAAGAATGATTATGTGCTCACGGTCCGCCACCCGTTCAATGAGATTGAACTGGCCGTGTTTACCGGTACCGCGTCCTACAGCATCGCGCTGCTCAATGGGGGGGCAAAGGAAGGCGGCGATGATTCAGAAATGCCTGCCGACATGCCCACCGATATCGGTGCTTCCGGCGTGTCCGTGTCCGGTGATCCGGATCTCCCGGATGACGGGGCCCAGGATCTCTCAGGGCTGGAGCTACTGGATATGCCCGAGCTGGATCAGGGCGTGTTGATCGACTCTGAACCCGAAATTGAACAGGTGGAGGAGCCTGTGACCGAACCTGAAATCGAACAGGCAGAAGAACCTGTCGCCGAACCCGAAATCGAACAGGCAGAAGAACCTGCTGCCGAACCGGAAACCGAACAGGCCGAGGAGCCTGTGGCCGAACCCGAAATTGAACAGACTGAGGAACCTGTGGCGGAGCCGGAAATCGAGCAGGCCGAGGAGCCTGTGGCGGAGCCGGAAATCGAGCAGGCCGAGGAGCCTGTGACTGAACCCGAAATCGAGCAGGCCGAGGAGCCTGTGACTGAACCCGAAATCGAGCAGGCCGAGGAGCCTGTGACTGAACCCGAAATCGAGCAGGCCGAGGAGCCTGTGGCCGAACCTGAAATTGAACAGGCCGAGGAGCCTGTGACTGAACCCGAAATCGAGCAGGCCGAGGAGCCTGTGGCCGAACCTGAAATTGAACAGGCGGAGGAGCCTGTGGCTGAACCGGAGATCGAGCAGACGGAAGAGCCTGTCGTTGAACCCGAGATCGATCAGGCCGAGGAGCCTGTGGCCGAACCGGAGATCGAGCAGACGGAAGCGCCTGTCGTTGAACCCGAGATCGATCAGGCCGAGGAGCCTGTGGCTGAACCCGAAATTGAACAGACTGAGGAAGCTGTGGCGGAACCGGAAATCGAGCAGACGGAAGTGCCTGTGACGGAGCCAGAAATGGAGCAGACGGAGGCGCCTGTGACGGAGCCGGAGATCGAGCAGGCGGAAGTGCCTGTGACCGAGCCGGAAATCGAACAGGCAGAGGAACCTGTGGCGGAGCCGGAGATCGAGCAGGCGGAAGTGCCTGTGACCGAGCCGGAAATCGAACAGGCTGAGGAACCTGTGGCGGAGCCGGAAATCGAGCAGGCGGAAGCACCTGTGGCCGAGCCGGAGGTCGAGCAGGCGGAAGCACCTGTGGCCGAGCCGGAGGTCGAGCAGGCGGAAGAACCTGAAGCTGAGCGTGAAGCCGGGCAGGCTTGGGAATCTGAAGCAGAGCCTGAAAACGAGCAGGTCGAGGAACCGGAAGCGGAACCCGAACCCACGGCGGACACCATGGCAGAGGACGCGGTGAGCGCGCCAGGAGACGCTCCGGAGAAAGCGCCTGTGGTCGAGACCGAGGACGTGACGTCGGATGAACCGACGGTCGCCGTCGATGATTTGTCTGCTGAGGAAGCGCCCGTGGACGAGCCGCAGGCCGAAATGGACGAAGCTCCCGCCGTCGCCTGGCCCGCCGCTACCTTCACGGCCCGGACCTCGGGCGTCAACGTCTCCGTGACGGCGGACGAGGGCGCGTTCCCTGAAGGCACCACCATGGCGGTACGGCGCGTGTGGGATGCCGACACCCTGTCCGACATCCGCCAGAGCGTAGCAGACGACTTCGTGAAGGTTCGCCGTGTGCAGCTGGTGGACATCACCTTTTATGACGCCGCCGGCAATGAGATCGAGCCGCGCATCCCCGTTTCCGTGGTCATCTCGGTCAGCGAGATCGAAGAGGACCAGAATGCCGTGGTCGTCCACATGGACGACGTAGGCCAGACCGAGGTCGTCGAGCAGACCGACGCTGAGAACGGGGACGGCAGGACAAGCCTGAGTGTCGAGATGCCCGCGGGTGATACGGAACCGGCTGGAGTCGGGAACAACCAAACCGAAGTCTCCTTTGAAGCTGATAGCTTCTCGCTGTACGCCGTGGTGGTCACCGAGACCATCTCCACCCATTACATAGACGCCTCCGGCAACACCTATAGCGTGGAGGTCAGCTACGGCCCCGAGGCGGGCATCCCCTCCGGCGCGAAGCTGGCGGTGTCCGAGCTGACCGGCGCGGCGGTCGACGAATACGCCGTCCGGGCCGCTGAGGCGCTGGATACGGACGCGGACAACCTGAACTATATCAAGGCGCTGGACATCGCCATAAAGAAGGATGGCGAGCCGGTGCAGCCCAAGGCCCCGGTGAACGTCTCCATCCGGCTGAAGGACGCACCGGAGACGATGGAAAAAGACAATATCAACGTGGTCCACTTCGGCGATGAGCCGGAGGTACTGGACTGCGCCCTGGACGGGGATACCGTCGGGTTTGAATCGGACGGGTTCTCGGTGTATGTGATTGCGGGCAGCGACGCCATCGCAAGATGCACGTATACGTTCTGGGTTCCGAGTGAGGGTCATTATTCAGAGTATCCGGCCAGAGGCAGCGATGGTTCACCTGTTTACAGCCAGACCGTCAAGAGTATCGACGAGTTGGTTGTTCCTCAGCTTGTTTCAACAGACACTAAAGAATTTGCTGGATGGTATGCGGGCAAAATCGTAGACGGCAATGTTATTTTAGAGGATAATGCGTATAGTTTTGACACCGCTACCATTCCGCAAGGCGAGGACAGCGCAGTCTATCTCTATGCTGTGTTCAAGGAGTATGCCTATGTATATTTCCACGGGCAGTATGACAGCAGCTTCAGGACCTTCCCCGTATCTTCCACGGTTAGGGAGGAGCTTGTGACCACAACGGAAGGCGAAACCACTTCAAAAACCGCTGAGGTGGACATCGGCGATGTGACCGCCTCTTATTCCAGCACGGATGATACAAATATGGACTTCTATGGGTGGTCCTATACGCCTGTGCAGACTCCGGGTGTTACAGAAGACTCGAATGGGAATTCGTACGTCATCCAAGAGGATCCCATAACGATCTCTGGCGAGACACATCTCTATCCAATCTATAAGGAAATCCACTGGCTGACCTATTATGCGGCTCAGTCAGGGCTCAGTGCGGCCTATGTGGCGCCCGCCAGCTTTTATGCCGGCGATCCTGTGGAATATGATGGCAGTTTTTCTCTTCCGACGACAGCCCGTGACGGCTATACCTTCCTGGGGTGGTGGACAGGAACTCTGAACTCCACAAAAGTTGGAAATGACACTGTGGAAACCGTTGACTACGGAACCCAAATAACAGATGCCCACGGAATTCTTGTGAACAATGCGGATGTTGAAAGCAGTGTTTACATTTCCCAGGGGAAACTGTATCTGCGAAGAAATGTCACATTATATGCCAAATGGCAGGCGACGTATAATATTGTATACTGGAAGCAGAAGACCACGGAGGATCCTTCTGCGGCGGATAAAACCTATGAGTATGCGCAGACGGTTTCCAGGACTGCAGACATAGGGAATATGGTTGCCGTTGAGGAAAACGACAGGGCGGAAGACAGATATGCCGGTTATACGTTTGGGCATTGTGACCCACCCGCGGTGATCGGCAACACAAAGGCGCTGACGGTTCTCAATGTGTATTATGACCTTAGCGGGGCGTACAGTCCGGCGGAAAGCGGCTCCTACACGTTGACATTTGCTGATTCTGTAACAGGCAGCGGCGCCAGCGAGATGCCGGCCGCCGTGACGGGTCTTTCCTATAGGGCTTCGCTGGCAGGAAGTGCTCCTGTGGACCCGATTTCGTCACGCACGTCAGAATCAGGAAGGGCGATCTACAGCTTTGACAGATGGTATGCGGATAAGGCGGCCACAATCCCGGTGTTCTTCACGGCTCCGACTACAGAGGAGACAGAGTCTCTTGATAAATATGTTGTGGTTGACACCATGCCCGACCATGACGTGACGGTTTACGCAGGATGGACGCCCATCAAGTTCAGAGTCGACATCGACCCGAATTATGGCGCCCTGTATTACTATGACGATGAAGGCGTCCTTCAGGGCACGGGCGCGACCTACTTTAACAGCACCTACGATGCCGAGCCCATCGGGGAGTACACACATGTTACCCGTGATTACGAGGAATCCACTTCCGGGGCATACTTCTATGTGAATCATGACAGAGCGTATGGCGGTTCGGACCGCTTTACCTACTACACTACGAAGCAAAGCGAAGCCACAGAGGATACGACTTTCGAGTATTCTCCGGGGACGTATACCTATGCCGGATGGTATGAGGTGTATTCGGATGGATCCGAAGCCTCTGAGCCCTATGACTTCAGCCAGCATACGGACCATGCCACGACCCTGAGACTTCACTGGAAGAAGAGCGGAGCTTATTATCTGAAATACAACGCCGTGGTTGATGATCTCACAGGGACGATGGATGATGCCGACGCAAGCGCGGAGCTGTTTGCGGACGGCGATTACGCCGACTATGCCGAGATCACCCTGACCCATTCCGCCGTTGCGCCGACCGGTTACACCTTCATCGGCTGGAAGGTGCGGGGAAGCGACAGCACCACGATCTACACCCCGGGACAGAGCTTCACCCTCCATGCCGATGACGCGATCCGCACCAGCGGCAAGGAAGTGGTATTCCTGGATGCCGTCTATACGAGAGTTGATTCGGCCAGCATCACCTATGATGCAAACGGAGGAACTGTGAGCGGCAGCCCTGATTACGGCAGTTATCCGAGCAGAACCGGAGGAAAACCGGAAGCAGCTTCCGGAACCGTTGACACGAATGCCGGAACAGCCACCGTTTCCGGGCTTGAAAACAACTCGGAGTTTATCCTCAGCAGCGGCACGGGATTCGGCTATACTGCCGAAGGTGTGACTTATACCCTGGCAGGCTGGAGCAACCAAGCCGACTATGATCCGGACGATCCGGATGCTGAATTGTACACTGTGGGCGGCACCTATGGCGTGGATTCAGAAGAACCGACCACGCTGTATGCGGTATGGCAGACTAAGGTGACCTATCATTTGAACAATACGACTGCGACCTGGGGTGGAACAGGCGCGGAAGGCGCGTGGGAATCGCCGTACACTTCGGAAGTGGTGAGTTCGGAAACCGTCTACACCTTGAACGCCTATCTCGGGAATGTGGTAGATGAGCCGCCCTACATTCCCAAATACACAGGAACCGATAATGTGCTGTTCAAATACTGGGCAACGAAGGGCACTGACGGTGGAACCGAAACATACATGCAATACGACTTTACGCAGGCTGTGACCGGGGCTCCCGACCTTTATGCCTATTGGAGCAAACCGAACACCGTCACGGTTCATGTGGTGGATGCTTCGACGGCAACACTGTCGGAGGTGGCCTCCGGAACCGGCGGCTGGACGATCGATCCTATCACTGTTGGCATGACTTCAATAGCACTGCCGGGCAGCGGTATTGTCACGGCTCCGTCCGACTATGAGATCGCCTTCGTGGCCGCGCATGACAGCGCTGAAGGCGTGGCTGCCATCACCGAGGCGGAGGCGGTAAACGCCGTCGTCTATGATTCGGCGAAAAAGGGAATCTATGTAACCTATGCAGATGGGACCAGCGCGGCGCTCCCGGACGGGGCAGAGCTGTACTATGTCTGCTATCAAAAGAAAGCCCTGAATATTGACTATAAGAGCATGGCGGCCAGCGGCGAGTTGTCCGCTGTCGAGACAACAGGAGCAGCGTACACAACTGGTGCTCTGGGTACCTATGATATGCAGAGCCAGATCACCGGTCCGCTCAGCCTGGCCAGCGGGTTCTCTTCCTATGCTTTCGCCATCGGTAGCGCGTCCGCGGCGGATGCATCGGCTTTGAGCATCATGACAGATTCGTCTGATTCGAACGACACCCTGCCGGCACTGAAGCTTCGGAATACATGGCAGGGCTTCCAATATTCGGAAGACGGCAGCACCTGGGTAAGCTGCGGCTATGACCCGACGCTGTATGTGATCTATTTCACACAACAGCCTACGACGATCATCCTCAAGGAGAAGACCGTCGGAAGCAGCAGTATCATGGATACCGGGTTCATCTATAACGTGACGGTCACTCAAACGGTAGCAAACGGATCCGAAACCACAACGACCACTCTGTTCGACACCACCCCGGAGAGCGAAGGACAATCCTATCATAAGGATCCTTATATTCTGATTAACGGTGAAGAGCAGTCTGCAATTCTGTTCTTCAGCAGCGCGGAAGACTCGACCACCACGCAGACGATCACCATCACGCAGACAACAGATAATCATTTCGATACGGAAGTATCCTCTGAGGCGGGGACTGAGACCCAGCCGAATGAGTGGACCTATACCTCTGACGGTTCGGGAGGGTCACAGACAGTCACCTTTACCAACACGCACAAGGCGCTTCCCGTGGAAGTCCATGTTGCGATGGTGAGCAGCAATGGGCTTACCATTCAGGACAACCTCCGCAGCACGAAGGAGTCAAACTACAGCTTTGCTCTTGCCCTTGGGGCGCAGGCAGTCACCCTGACAACCCAGCTTCCTTCGGATGGGCTGTATGATCAGGAAAAGCTTGATCTGGAAGACTATGCATTTGGCGCTGTGGTGTACGGCACAAGTGAGCGCACAGACGGAAGCCCCATAACGCTGCAGGGCATGGGCGCTGTGTCAATCGCCTATGCGCAGATCGAAGACAATGTCTACGAACTGGTTCTGAAGGACAGCTCAGGCAGAACGATAGGGGAACTGGGGAGTAATAATCTCTATTACCTCTATTATCCCATGCCAAAAATCAGATATATGAAAGCGGATGCAGATGGCAACCTGACGAAGATCACGGGATCTATCGTTGACTCGCAGACAGGCAGCGTCGTCGCGTCCGATTCCATTACCTATGACCATGAAGCGGTCGTTATCAACGGCCAGACAGTAGCATACGATCAGAGCATTGAGATCCCGCTGAGCGGCCTCACCATCAGCCAGAGCGGGAACAACTTCCGCATGCCCGCGGTGCTGGATGACGGTTTGCTGGAACGCTATCTGGGGTATACAAAGCTTGGCGCCGGAAGTACCGACATCACCACAGTCGGCGCCCTGGCTGACAGCACGGAAGACTTGACGATGTATCTGCGTATCTCCGACAATGCGCTGCAGTTCAGCATTGACAATTCCACATGGCAGGATCTTCCGATGTCCGTGACACCGACCATTTACGCGATCTATGAAGAGCGCGGCTATGATCTGCAGATCAGCAAGACGGTGGATATGTCGAACAGCGGAACGGACTCGCTGTTCGCTGACAAAACCTTTACGGTGACCATCAGTTCAACCGCCATAACAAAGAGCAGCTACTCTGTGACAGGCTCGGATACAGATACGATCACCGCGACGCCTGCCAGCGGTACCACTCCAGGAACGATTGTCCTCAATGATGTGATGGATGGAACCAGGATCAGGATCAAAGGCCTTGGACCAGGAGACTATACCATCACCGAAACGGAAAACGACAATTATATCCTGTCCGCAAAGACCGGGGCGATCACGGGAACCACTACCTCCACAGCAACGGTTACGGATAACAGCAGTTTGGAAATCAGCCTGACAGAGGGAACAAAAGTTGACCTGACCAATACACCGAAGGCGATCTGCAAGATCGGAGATGTGAAATTCTACACACTCCGAAGCGCGATTGCCTATATCGAGACGCAAGGCTCCACGACGTCTATCGTCGAGATGTTGACGGATTATCTCATGCCCTCTGTGGATACCGTGACGATTCCTTCCGGATATGCTGTCACGTTTACGACAGCAGAAGAAGGGTTTGAAGGCGCAGGTACCCAGGCAGTCATTACGCGCAGTGAAGACCTGGCGGATTCCATATTGTTCACCAACCAGGGAACCCTGGCCTTTACCAACATGGTGCTGGAGGGTAATTCCATATCTTCCAGAAAGCCGATGATCCAAAGCGCTGGCGACCTGACGATCGGGGCATCCGCAGTCGTGCGCAATGCCATCAACACTGGCAGCGGCGGCGTGGTCAGCGCGACTGCCGGCAATATCACGGTAAGCAGCGGAACCATCACCAGATGCAGCGCGGCAAACGGCGGCGCGATCTACAATTCCGGCAACGGAGAGATCACAGTATCCGGTACCGGAAAGCTTCAGAATAACACGGCGACGACTGGAGACGGCGGCGCGATCTATACGGCAGCCGGTACGATCACCATTTCGGGTTCTGCCCAAATCTCCGGCAACAAGGCCGAGAGCGGCAACGGCGGCGCGATCTTTGCGGGAAGCGCGGTCATTGACATCAGCCAGAGCGGCAGCCTGACATGGAATACTGCGAAAAAAGGCGGCGCGATCTACGCGGAAACCGGTACGATCACGGTTTCCAATACGGCCACCACTTCATCCGAGGTGTTAAAACCGAGTGTTTCAAATAACACCGCTTCCG
Organism: Clostridia bacterium; assembly: GCA_017512905.1. Lineage (GTDB taxonomy): Bacteria > Bacillota > Clostridia > Christensenellales > Aristaeellaceae > UBA2862. The sequence continues at coordinate 18,613 of JAFWEL010000206.1, read as the reverse complement.
ACGGTGACGGCGGCGCGATCTGGGTCGGCTCCGGTTCGATCACGGCGTCCGGCGGTACCTGGACGGGCAATAAAGCGGAAAGCGGCAAGGGCGGCGCGATCTATGCCAACGGCGCTTCCGTTACTGTATCCGAGGGTACGTTCGGCGGAAGCACTGACGAGGCCAATATAGCGAGAGAGGGCGGCGCAATATACGTAAATACCGGCACGGTTACCGTCTCTGGCGGAACCATCGAATACAACACGGCCTCCGCCGGAAACGGCGGTGCGGTCTACGCGGGCAGCGGCAATGTGACGGTGTCCGGCGGAAGCATAGCCAATAACAGCGCCACGGCGAGCAGCGGCGGCGCTGTCTACGCCGGTACGGGCAACGTGATTCTGTCCGATGAAGCGGACCTGTCTGACAATACGGCAAAAACCAATGGCGGCGCGGTGTACGCCGGCGGCGGCAGCGTGACCGTGTCCTGCGAAAGCCTGAATGGGAATACGGCAACGGACGGCAAAGGTGGCGCGGTGTACGCCGAATCCGGCGCCGTTGCGTTCACGGGTGTAGCCGTGTCCGGGAACACCGCCGGAAGCGACGGCGGCGCGATGTATGCCGGATCGGGCACCATGTCGGTGACCGGCGGCAGCATGACCGACAATACTTCGGAAGCCGGAAACGGAGGCGCGCTCTGCGCGGGCTCCGGCAGCATCGCCCTCGATGGAGTCAGATTCGGCGGCGTGGACGCAGGCAATGAGGCGACTTCCGGAAGCGGCGGCGCGGTCTACGCAGGAAGCGGCATCGTTTCGCTGACCAATACCGTAACCATGACATACAACACAGCCGGCACAAACGGCGGCGCGCTGTATGTCGGCAGCGGATCTGCATCGCTGGCATCGACGACTTCCATGGCCAATAACAGTGCGGTCAACGGCGCGGCGGTATTTGTCGATTCCGGCAGAGCGACATTCACTGGCGGAACCTATACGACCAACACCGCCTCTGAGGGCGGTGCGGTCGGCATGGGCAGCACAGACGCAAGGCTCTACTTCTCCGGGGACGTGAATATCTCCGGCAACACACTCTCCGATGACACGACCAAGAGCAACATCTATCTGGACCAGGATTCCAAGGACGTGCTCATCATGGAGGGCCTCGGAGGCAGCGCGAGCCTCGGTATCTATGTGCCTGACAGTATGACCTCGAAACGCGATGTGCCCGGCGCCAGATTTGCCACCTATACGAACGACAGCAACGTAACGACAAAGATTTCAAATGACCGCCGCGGCTTCAGTGTGCAGAAAGACGAGGATGCGAAACAGCTCTTCTGGGGTGCGAAGATCAAGGTTGAGGTGCGCTACCAGAAGTCCTTTGCGGAGAATATTCCGCCTGCAAGCATCGAAGGGACAGGAGATACCGATTATCAGGTGAAAAAAGCGGCGTTTGATTATTTCCCCGAATTTGACTCTGCGGCGATTTCGGAACTGGCTGACGAAATTAAAAACACCTATTCCCTCGGTCTTTCTTCGACCGCGGTTTATGCCATCGGTTTTGCAGGGGATGCCGCACAATACAGCGATTACGTCACGAATCTTGACTGGGACGATGCTTCCGAAACCTGGGAACTCAAAAAGCGGGACGGAAATACCGAGGCGCTTAACGGGCGAACGATTCTGATCTACTATGCAGAGCCGGCCTATATTTCCATCGAGAACAACGCCAGTTCGGCTCTGGAGATCAGCAGTCTTACTGTCGGAAATACCACGGTCGGACAGTTGGGCGTCATCAATACGACCACCAATGCCGGCTATGGCGCCGTATACGCAAAGAACGGCTCGGTTCGCTCGGCGCTGCTTCCGGTGACGGAAGACGACCTGAACCTGGGGGTGAACGCAGCCATCACGATCCTGCTGCCTGGCGGGCAGGGCATGACCTATCATCTTGACGGCGCATTTGGCAGCAGTGTCAGCGGTACCGTTCGTCTCAGGCGCGGGTCTTCCAGCCCGCTGCCCGAAGAAACGCTGACGGTAACCAGCGGATCGTTTGCTCCCCTCACAGGGTCAACTCCGGGTTCGAGCGCGACCTATAAGATCATCTTCGGCAACGACAGATATGTCTGCAAGGTCGTTGATTCTGCGGGTGGAGAGCATCGCTATACCACGATCAGCGGCGCGATCAATGATGTCAAAAACGGGACGATAAGCCTTACCACGGCAAAGACCGCCACGATCCAGATGCTGGTGGATTATCTGCTGCCGTCTTCGGATGCGGTTGTCGTTCCGGCGGGGTATGACATCACCTTTACTACGGCGACAGAGGGCACTTATACATACAAGCCGGTTGATGCAGACGAACCCCGTGCCACCATCAGCCGCGACACCGACAATACCAACGCCATGATCTCCACGACGAGCGGGTCTGCGGCAACGGCTCTTACAATCAAAGACCTGGTCTTCAACGTCAAGGGCGTTCAGGGCAGCACTGAATACGGAGCCGTCGTTGCAAAAGGCAGCTCGGTAACCGTTGACAACGTGGATTTCACCGATCTTTACGCAAACAACGGCGGCGCTATTTTTGCGGAAACAACCTCCGGGGCAACAAATTCCTGGGTGAAGGTTAAAGATTCGTACTTCTACAACTGCCATTCCATAAGGGGCGGTTCCCGTGATGGCGGCGGGGCGATCCATGCGTACGTCGACAAGCTTAAAGTGGAAGGCTGTGAGTTTGATTCCTGCGAAGGAAACTGGCAGGCGGGCGCTGTTTTCCATAGGGTCGAATTCACCAATAACTATACGGAGTCCCTGATAACCAAATGTACATTCACCAACTGCCGGTCCAAGGCAGCCGGCGGCATGGAGCTTGGCTCACGCAACATCATCGTGAAAGGCTGCACCTTCGAGCACTGTTATGCCACTTCGCGTAACGGCGGCGGATTCAACGTGTATATAATGACTACCGCCACTGGAGGAGGAGCACCGACCTTTGATTGCTGGACCAGAGTGGAGGACTGCACGTTCAATGATTGCGGCCTGACAGCTGCCGGTGGAAGCAACGATGGCAACGGCGGCGGCTTCCGAAGCAGTTCAAAATATACAACGGTTGTCAACACCACCTTTACCAATTGTACGTCGCTCAAAAATGGCGGCGCGGTTGCTCTCTCCAACGGTAATGCCGTAAAGGCCGAGCTGATTGGCGTCACCATAAGCGGATGTTCGGCCGTAAACGGCGGCGCAGTGCACTCTGTGGGCAAACAGTTGGTCATCAGCGACAGCTACGATGTGGACGCAAACGGCAATCCGATCTTTGCAGACGGAACGGCAAAAGCTCCCGGCGGAGCTAACCTGTCCAGCGGCGTGAAAGCAGGAACGCACCGTGTCGGTGATATGAAGGTCGAAAACTGCACGGCGGCGACAGTTGGCGGCATTTACCACGACAAGGACGATAACAGCGCCAAGCTGACCATTGCCAATGCCACGATAACAGGGAACACGTCAACCACCTCCACCGATGTAAAAAGCAGCGGCGGCGGAGTGCAAACGAAGGCAAGAACCGTCTCCATAACCGGTTCCAACATCTCGAACAATACCACAAAGGGAGTGGGCGGCGGACTGAATGCCTACAAATGCACCAACCTGAATATTTCGGATACGACCATTTCCAACAACACGGCAGCAAGCAATGGCGGCGGTGTGTGGCTTGACGCGGATAGTGATACAAACCGCAATAACCAGGTGCTGACGATCAAGGGCAGCGCCATCGACGGAAACACCTCCGGCGGCAGCGGCGGCGGCATCTATACCCTGGCCAAGACGGTCACCATCGGTGCCAGCGAGACCAGGACAGACAGCAGCAGCGGCAAGCCCATTCGTTCCTCCGTTTCCCACAACACAGCAAAGACCAACGGCGGCGGCGTCTATCAGAGCCGGAATGTGGACGGCTCCAAGCTGGAGATCAGCGATGTCAGCATCGACGGCAACGGGGCCAACGGCGGCGCGGGCGGCGGCGTCTATGCGGGTGTGCGCACGCTGACGGCTACATCCGCGGAGATTTCCAGGAATACGGCGACCAGCGATGGCGGCGGTGTCTACTTCTATATTAAAGATAACGGGGATTTGATGGATCTGACCGTCGAGGGCTGCACGATGGACACCAACATCTCCGGCGGCAACGGCGGCGGCGTCTACACCATTGCCAAGACCGTAGAGATCAAAGCGCACACGGAAGGGACAGGCGAGGAAGCTGTAACGACCAACACGACGATCTCCGACTGCACGACGGCGAAAAACGGCGGCGGCATCTACCAGAACAGAGATGCTGAAGGCTCTGTGCTTACGATATCCGACGCGGTTATCAGCGGAAATACGGCCAATGGCACAGGGAGCGAGCTTGGCGGCGGCGGCGTGTATGCCAATGTCTGGAACATGACCCTCACGGCTTCGGAGGTCAGCGGGAATACCGCGGCAAAGCATGGCGGCGGTATTTACAAAAACAGCGCAAACAATGACCGTTATCTGAAGGTTGACAATTCCAGGGTGAAAAACAATACGGCCGGCAATCAGGGCGGCGGCATCTATTGCAGGTCTCAGCTGTACCTTCGCAACAACAGCGAGGTTTCCGACAACCACTTGACTTCCAGCACTGTGGACAACGCGGCTGGCGTGTTCCTTGAAAACAACCGCACGCTGTACGTGGGTCCGGAATTTACGGATGCGACGGCTGCGGCTGCGTTTACGGATTCCTCATCTATCAAGGAGAACCACACGGCCGCAGGCACGGATTCCAACCTGCGTCTGTGGTGGGCGAGCAGTCAGAATGCCGCTGCCAGCGTGTATGTCTATTGCCACCTGAACGGCAACATTGGCGTTACAAACGCGGCCAAGGTCGGCACACAGTTCGGCACGTCCTTCATTGCCAATCCGGACGGATTCCAGGATGATGCTGCCGTATTCCAGGCGGACACCAGCACGCTGCACGGCATCATTGACAGAACAGACACAGCCGGGGTAAAGATCATCTGGGCGGGCCCGCCCATTGCGAAGATCACCGGCAAGGATGCTGATGGCAACGACATCCTGCTCTATATGAAGGATAATGGTACCGGCCCGGCCATCTTTGACAAGCTGAACGCGGGCAACAATAGCAATTACGGCACGTCCAGCGCGTTTGGCATCCTGAACACGGCAAGCCCGACGCTGTACACGAAGGATGGCGAGCTTTATGAAGGCAAGACCTACAGCATCAAGATGCTGGTGGAGAACTATACGTCCGAGACATACCTGATCGCAAATTACTATGAAGGCCGTGAATTGATCTTTACGACCGCAGGCGCTGGGGATACGGACGGCTATCCCTTCGAGGGCAGCACAGGCGGACGCGCCACCGTGACCCGCGGCGCCGGAACGGGCAACAACAGCTTCCTGAACGCGAATTGCAACCTCACGCTGACGAACATCGTCATCGATGGCGGCTCACAAAACGGCATCACCGCCCAAAGCAAAACGCGCAATCTGTATATCAATAACGCAAACGCGAAGGTCACGCTTGGCGAGGGCGCGATCTTGCAGAATGCGACCGTAAAGGAGGGTGACGGCGGCGGTGTGTATATCAATACCGGTTCCTTCGAAATCAATGGCGGCGTCATCCGCAACTGCGCCACGATCACGAAAGGTGACGGCGGCGGCGTGTATCTGAACAGCGGCACGTTCACGCTCAAAGCCGGTACCATCTACCAGTGTTCGGCGAATGGCGGCTCCGGCGGCGGCGTGCGTGACAAGGGTGGGAAATTCTACATGTCCGGCGGAACGATCCGCGGCTGCAGCGCGGTCAATGGCGGCGGCGTGTACCTCCCCGGCAGCGCAAGCAATTGCATGTACATGTCCGGCGGCTCTATCATCAACAACAGCGCCACAAAAGTAGGCGGCGGCATTGCGTTCTATGATGTAAATTCTCGGCTTTACCTTTCCGGCAAGGTGAACGTCTCGGGGAACACGGCGACCAAGGATGGGCAATCCGTTGCCTGCAACGTAGAGCTGAATCATGACAGGCCGACCGTGAAGAGTGGCAGTACTTATAATTTGAACTCTATTATCAACACGAACAACGGCGGCCTGAAAGGCGGCTCCTACATCGGCGTATATGTGCCTGACGATGCGAACTGCTACGACAAGCACGGAAAGGAGAAGATGCCGTTTGGTACATTCGCAATCGGCGACAATACGACGAACCTCTACAGCTTCGTGAACGACCGCAATGGCCTGAAGGGCGGCATAATTGAAAACCCGAGCCCCAATACGATTTACTGGATCCAGATCTTCTCACTGACGGTAAGCAAGGAGGTGCTGTCAAGCGCGTCCAATCCGGCGGACACGGATGAGACATTCAGCTTCACCGTTCATATCAGGGGCAATGCCACGGCAACCGGCCAGCTGAATGCCGCGCAGATCGACAGCAGCACCGGCTATTATGGTGGGATGACCTTTGAAAGCAACGGAAGGGATACCACCACGGCAACCTTTACCCTGAAAGCGGGAGAATCCATGACGGCGGTGAACCTGTCCCAGGGACTTGACTATGAGGTCATCGAGAACCTGACCGACGAGCAGAAGACAAAATACGCCACCCTGCCGGCAACTGTTTATACAGGCACGATCGGCGAAAACAGGGGCAGTACCGGGAAAGATCCCTACACGTCGGTGGTAAAATACATCAACGTGCTGCCGGTCTGCAAGATTACAAAGCCGAACGGGAACCTCCTGTATGTGAAGTATACCGACAGCGAAAACGGTGCGGCAAAGACCTTCTATGTGCCGGCGGTCTATACGGAGCTGACAGGGAATGGCGGCGCGTTCAAGGCGCTGGAGAGCGAAACGTTCTACCAGTCGGATTCCGGGAGCACTACCTATGCGGTGAGCGGCGATGCGCAGATCAAGATGTTGATTGCCAGTTACACGCAGAGAGAAGCCATTGAACTTCCGGGCACGGTGACCGGTACCGTGACGCTGACCACGGCGGGCGCTTCCGACGCCCGGTTCCCGAAACAGGATTCGGGTACTGCTGCTACCATTGCCCGCGGCGGGTTTACAAACGCATCCATGTTCACTGCCGGTGGAAAACTTGTGCTGACCAACATCATTCTGGACGGCGCGAAGGGAATTTATACATCAACCGCGAATGGCGGCATCGTGAGTGTTCCCTCCGGTGGCAGACTGACGGTACAGACCGACGCGGTTTTACAAAACTCAACCACCAGCGGCAACGGCGGCGCGGTATATGTGAACAACGGCGGTGCCATGACACTGACAGGAGGAAAGATATGGAAGAATGAAGTGACGAGCAATGGTGACGGCGCAGGCATCTATCTCGCGCATGAATCAACATCCAGTCACGGAACGCTCTATATCTCCGGTGGTCCATCGTTCGGCAGGGTGATGAGCCAGGGTTCCTTCTCAAACGAGGGCAACTATAAACAGGAGGAGCTGACTGCAAAGGGAAATGGCGGTACTTATTATCCAAAACCTCGTCAGGATATCTATATCGCCGGATATCAGAGCGATTCTGACGATGATACCTCCGCCGCTTCTCTGGTAGTCAATGGAGAAATCAGCTCTGACAATGGGAGCATCTGGGTCTGGGCGGCAGAATCGCCGCACTACTGGTCGACCCGTCAGTTTGCGAAGATCGAGGAGGGAATGAGCATTTCAGTGGACACCCTGGTGAACTCCCTCAAAGCCTTCCGAAATGCGCGGGATGACAAAGCAGCCAAGAATGATACGGGAAGCTATCTATACGGAATAACGAAGGATGGAAGGAATGCATTGTGGAACGGCAAACCGGTTTGCAAGCTGACAGACAGTAACAATGTTCTGCTATACGAACGCGTGTCTGTGGGTTCCAGATATGTTTTCAGTCCGGCGGTCTATTCCACGGTCGCGGAAGGATTCAATGCTACAACCAATGCATTGTACTACAACTCCGGCAGGACGCCCTATCCCGGAGCGCTGAAGCTGAAGATGCTTCAGGATTACGAATTGGACAGCGGTGAGGCGAATATCACTTACGACACTGCCCGTGACCTGACCTTCACGACGGCGGAGATAAGAAGCAATAACAGTGATGGATATTACTATTCGCCTGCCACGGGTGCGACCGGCGACAGCCTGACGAATGCTACCCTCACAAAGGCGCAGTCTACGGCTTCGATGTTCACGGTGAACACAACGTCCAACAGCTTCACGGTGAAAGACCTGATCTTTGATGGCGGCACCAGTGTGATGACCACGGAAAACGTAAACGGCGGCGCGTTCAATATCACGAGTGTGACTTCGGCGTCATTCAGCGGCGTGACAATCAACAAGCTGAATACGACCGGCGACGGCGGCGCAATCTACCTGGCCAAGGGTACGCTGAACGTAACCGACAGCACCATAGAGGGCTGCTCGGCGGTCAACGGCGGCGGTATCTGCGCGGATGGCAATGCCACCACAGTCAACCTGCTGGGCACGACGGCCATCGAGGGCAACACTGCCACTGTCAATGGTACTGATGTTTCCACCGGCAACGGCGGCGGCGTTCACGTAAAGAACAGCGCGACGCTGAACATCGGCGGAAGCACCCGCATATCGAACAACATTGCCCAGGGACACGGCGGCGGCGTCTATACAATTTTGGGTGACAATAAGCTGACCCTCAGTGATGACGCCACGATTTCCGGCAATGAGGCCCGGCACAAGGAAGGCGGCGGCGGTATTTATCTGTGTGACGCGACGCTGGATATGACCGGCGGCACGATCTCCAACAACGTGGCGGGGACGGTCACCAGGGACGAAGACGGCAGCATCACTGATACCACCATAACGACCGGCGGGGGCGGCGGTGTGCGCCTGGCCAACCAGGGCGTGACCTTCACCATGAGCGGCGGCACGATCAGCGGCAACAGCGCGGCCAACGGTGGCGCGGTGTACGTGGATACCGGCGCGAGCCTGATCATGTCCGGCGGTAAAGTCGGCAGCAGTGACTCTGCCAACACCGCGACAAACGGCGCGGGCGTTTACCTGAAGGGCAGCGGCGTGCTTACAGGCGGAACCATCAGCCATAACAGTGCCACCGGCAAAGGCGGCGGTGCGTATGTCGCGTCCGGCAGTTCAATTACGATGTCCGAAACCGCGGCCATCACCGACAACAGCGTTGGCAGCGTGGAAAACGGCGGCGGCGTGTACATCGCCGGAGAGAAGACCACCGACGGCAATGGGAATGAGAGCGCTGTATCTGGCATCATCCATGTGCAGGGCGGCGTGAAGATCACCGGCAACACGGCGGGCAGCAGTGCCTCCAACCTGCGTATCTCAGGTGATACCAGCCTGGTTGTGGACGGGAACCTGACCGCCAACGCGGCCATCGGCATCTGCACCGAGAAGGAAGAAGACATCGACCAGATCGGCGTGGAGACGGCTGTCCGGGAGAACCTGGATGTGATCACCTATGACCGGAATGCCAGCATCTATGCCATCCCCTTCGGAACGAAGAAGGTGGTCTGGAAATTCGAGCCCGTGTGCAAGCTGACGGACGACAGCGATAAGCTGTTGTTCAAGAACGAAGACTTGGAGCCCGCGGTCTACATGACCCTGGCCGATGGCTTCGAGGCTGCAGCCGGTGCACTATACAACAAGAATGGTGGGGCCTATTCGGATTCCAGCACGGTCAAGCTGAAGATGCTGATGGATTATACCGTGCCGGAGCAGGTGAACAATCGTTCAAATCGCCCGATAATCTTTACCACGGCTGAGAACAACAAGAATGCATCTACATTGGATAAAGATGCAGGCGATATCTTTATCTATTCTGGCATGAATGCTTCCAAAGCTACGGTCACCCGTGGATTTGACAACGTGGGCAGCATGGTTCAGTCCTACGGTATCCTGACGGTACAGAACCTGAAGCTGAATGGTGGCAACCAGTATAATCCCAGCAAAGAGCGGGATGCGGCCGAAGGTCAGACTGAGAGCCATCAGTATGGCGGTATACTGAATATACAGTCCGGAACTTTGAACATTTCTGCAGACGCGGAATTGGTGAACGGTAAGGCAAGGGCTGGCGGCGCCATCTATGCTGCCGACAGTTCGATTGTAAATATTTCCGCCGGTAGCATAACGGGCAACAGCGCAACCAACGGCGGCGCGGTATATATGGCTTCCGGAATGCTGAATGTGAATGGCAGCGCTTCGATCACCAACAACGAGGTTACAGGCACCAACAGCCATGGTGGTGCGATCTTCCTGTCCGGTACTGCCCAGGCGAAGATTTCAGCAGGTACGATTTCCGGCAACAAGGCTGTCGCCAGCGGCGGCGCGGTGTATGCGGAAAGCCAGAGCGCTGTGTCGGTTTCCGGCGGTGAAATTACCAACAACCAGGCCACCGGCAACACCAGCCATGGCGGCGCGATTGCAGCCAGCGGCACGGGTGAATCCAACCATGCACAGGTCAATGTCTCCGGCGGCACGATCACCGGCAATACGGCTGTCATTGGCGGCGGCGCGGTGTATCTGGAATCCTATGCGACGTTTGAATTGAGTGGAACCGCGACCCTGTCGAACAATAAGACCACCGGTACACAGAGCTACGGCGGCGCAATCTTTGCCACAGCCAACAGCACGGTTACGGTATCCGGAGGCACGATCCGCGGCTCGACGACGCTTACCGAGCCCTGTGCCCGGTACGGCGGCGCGATTTACCTGGAGAGCTACAGCAGACTGAACATGTCCTCGGGTCAGATCATGGGTTGCAATGCCGGCAGTGATGGCGGTGCGATGTATGTGACGGATTATGCGACAGTTGAGATGACAGGCGGAAGCATTTTGAATTGCACCGCTTCGAACTATGGTGGAGCAATCTACAACGCGAGCACGACTGTGCCCAATAACGGCAGTACGATAAGTCTGACCAACGCAACCATCGACGGGCATAACGAACTTTCGTCAGAGACGGCAAACGCTCGGAGCGGCGGTGGCATCTGTATGGCAGTCGGCACCCTTGCCCTCGGCGAAAGTAGTCGTATCGAGGATTGCACCGCTTCGCTTTATGGCGGCGCGATCTACAACCAGAGCGAGACTGTGCCCAATAACGGCAGCACGGTAAGCCTGACCAACGCGACCATCGACGGGCATAACAGCTTGTCGGCAGGTACACTAAACGCCAACAGTGGCGGCGGCATCTATATGCAGAAGGGTACGCTGTCGGTTGGCAGTGACAGCCGCATCGAGGATTGCACCGCTTCGATTTATGGCGGCGCGATCTACAACCAGAGCGAGAACGTGCCCAATAACGGCAGCACGGTAAGCCTGACCAACGCGACCATCGACGGGCATAACGACCTGTTGGCAGGTACATCGAACGCCAACAGTGGTGGCGGCGTCTATATGGAGAAGGGTACGCTGTCGGTTGGCAGTGACAGCCGCATCGAGGATTGCACCGCTTCGCTTTATGGCGGCGCGGTGTACGACAGCAGTGCCGGCAAGGCCGCTGAAGGGACGAATCCGGCAATTTGCGGCTTCACCATGACCGGCGGCACGATCACCGGCAATACCGCTTCGAACTATGGCGGCGCGGTGTATGTAGCGGCGAACGCGACGGCGGAGATGACCGGCGGCGAGATCGTCGGTAATACCGCCAATACCAATGGCGCGGGCATCTATCTTGCGGAGAATTCGAAGCTGAAGCTGAAGGACAACCCGAGCTTCGGTGGAACGGATGTGAACGCCGAGAGCGCTATCCTGGGCGCGAGCGGTAACTTCGTGGAGAAAAAGGGTGCTGCGCCTTGGGTATACTCCACGACTGATGCTAACAAGCCAAAGAACGGCGATAAGGCCTACCCGGTTGACACCACTGCCCAGGCATATAAAGTTCGCCAGGATATCTTCGTGGCGGGGTATTCGGCAGAAGGCAGTGCCGCGAATTCCCTCGTCGTGACCGGCGCGATCAACTCGGAAGGACCTGGTTCCATCTGGGTATGGGCTGAGGCAGGGGAACACTATCGCGCATCCCGGCAGTTTGCGGTGTTTGAGAGCGCTGAGGTCAAGTCTGGGCTCAGCACAACGGAATTACTCTCTACGATGGAAACCTTCCGCAACGCCCAAGCTGATAAATCCACCGATTGTAGCGGCGAATTCCTGAGAGGCCAGGAGGGCGACGATATCAATGGATTGAAGTGCATCTACTGGTCCTCCAGTGGCTTTAATGTGGTGTTCCGCAAGATCGACGGCAACGGTAACCCGCTCCCCGGCGCGGCGTTCACACTTTATGAGGTTAACGCTGCAGGTACCGGCCCTGATACGACCAAGGCCGTGGGCGACCCTGTAGCCTCCGATAGCATCGCCGCTGAAACCCCCGCGACCTTCAATGTGAAGGTGACGGATAACAGCAAGACTCCGCCGGAGGACAAGCCTGATCCCCGGAAGGTCTATGGCGAAGGCTTGGTCGTGTTCGAGAAGGTTCCGCACGGAACGTACTTCCTGGTTGAGACCACTTTCCCGACAGGTGTGAAAAACGATGCCGAGGTGCAGTACAAGCTTGTAGTGGATCCCAAGGGCTGGTTCAACATCTATGCTGCCAGCGAAGATACCAACGGAAACACCGTGTATACCACCGAAGCGCCGACCACCAGCTTTGTGAAGGAGGCCACCGGAGACAAGTACTCGTTGCCGACGGGCGCGGTGAAGCCCACGGACACCACCCTGCCGGTCTATACGATATTGAACGAATCCCCGCTTAGCCGCAAAGTCATCCTGCGGAAGGTGGACGAGGATAATTATGCTTCACTGTCCGGTGCGCATTTCCACATCCTCCGTGCCGACCTGTCGGAGTATACCGAGGGACAGCCGACGGGCAAGACCTGGTATGAATCCGGAGCATCTGCCGCGTTCTACATCGGCAAGCTGCCCTTCGGCACCTACTACCTGGTGGAGACGGTTGCACCGACAGCACCAGCTGGATACAACGAAAACACCGGGACAGGTCGCAACATTGGCAAGGTGTTCAAGCTGACGGTTGACAAGGATACGTCGACCTCCCCAGGAATATCCGTGGACAACACGAATTTGGTGCATCAGCTGACCTCAACCGGCACCGAGGACGTTATGATCGCTGCCTTCAGGCGCTTCATGAACACGGGCAGCGAAACCGTGCCCGCCGGTGGGGGAGAGCCCCCCGCCGGGACGGGCGACTGAGAAGAACCCAATACCTGACCGACTCCAACCAATCAACAACCGGAGGTGATGGCGCATGAACGCCATGAAAAACAAGATAAAATCCCACAGGGGTGCGTCCATCACCTTCGCGTTGCTGTTGTTTCTGGTGTGCGCCATTATCAGCAGTATCGTGATTGTGGCGGCGACGGCGGTCGGCGGTCGCGCAAGCAAGATGGCGGAATTGGACCAGCGTTATTATGCCGTCAATTCCGCGGCGGAGCTGTTGCGGGATGTGCTGGAACAACAGACAGTAGTCGTGACGGCTGGAACCAAGACGGTTACTACTGTAGACCAGGATGAAAACCCTGTGCAGAAGAAGGATAGCGACAACAAGCCTATGCAGGATACAGATGGTAAGCCGATTTATGATCAATCGGAGGAAGCATTAGACAAGGTTGTCACTGTGAATGATGAAGAGACGACAGACACAGAATCGCTCATCACCGCGGCCGCTTTGTTGTTCAGTGGTACAGAGGAAAAAACGCTGGGATCACTATCGTTGAAGGCTACTCTGTCTGGAGCGGCTAAAGAAGCAGATTCATTAAGTGTGACGATAACTCCAACCCCTGATAAGACGAATCGAAAGCTATATATAACAGTCTCAAACACAATCCATGACAAAGGTACATATACCCTTGGACTTACCTTCAAAGCAGATATTGTCAAGAATGAAAACGAGCGTACCTCATACAGCGCACCGAAGCCGACGACGGAGGATGGAAGAATTGTTGAAGGTAAATACACACGTGTAAAAACCGTGTATAAGACCAAAGTTTCGACGATCCGATGGAAATTGATCGACATGCAAACTGTGGTTGCCACTGCACCGTCTTCTACGGCATCAACTGGAGGATGAGATCCATGAGAAACAGAATATTTAAAAAGTTATCTTCTCAGATGGGCGAATCCATCGGCGAAACGCTGGTGGCATTGCTGATTTCTGCCTTGGCGCTTGTTATGTTGGCTGGTGCCGTTTCTTCAGGTATGCGCATCGTTACCAACAGCAAGGAAAAGATGGAAGTGTATTACAAGGTCAACAATGCCGTTGTCGCCCGAGCGACTACTGCACCGACAGTTAACGGAACGGCAGCGCCCGGTTTTATGGGAATGTTGACCGTAAAAATTAATAATCTGCTGCCATCCGGGACAATTCCTCCAGCGACCTACTGGAAGAATGAAACACTCGGTGCTGTGCCGGTCGTGGCTTATTCGATACCAACGCCAACGCCAGTTCCAGTTCCAACAACCGCTCCTTGAATCTGAGGGGAAAACATAACAGACTCGGAGGCTTGCACCATGTTGATCAAGAAAAAGCTGAAAGCTAAATCCGGCTTTACACTGGCAGAAACGCTGCTGGCAGTGTTGATATTGTTGCTTGTCTCGGTTATTGTGGCCAACGGCATTCCTGTCGCTCGAAATGTATACAACAATGTCATCGTTGGGGCGAATGCGCAAATGCTGCTGTCCACGGCGGTGACGGCGCTGAGAAACGAGCTGGGAACGGCACAGGAAATCTCTTATACTGGAACCGATATCATCTATTACAAATCCAGCATCGGGGCGTATTCCAAGCTGAGCGTGGATGCATCAACAGGTATACAATTATTGGATTATGTGAAAAAGGAAGATGGGACTGCGATCCCGGTGTCGGGCAAGACGGGGACTCGCACATCGCACAATCTGGTGAGTTATGCCGCAGCCAACAAAAACCTGATTGTCACCTACGATGGCGTAAGTATAGACAATGATGTCATAACGGTCTCAAACCTTGAAGTGAAACAGGAGAAAGGGACTAAGTCTACTATAGTAAAGTTGGACAACCTGAATATCCGAGTTGTGCCCATAGCAGGTTAAAAGTATAGGACGGTGAGCATGATGAAAAGACAAAACAGAAAACGCGGCTTTACCATGGCTGAAATGCTGATCGTGGTGGCCATTATCGGCGTACTTGGTGCGGTGGCCTTCGTTGCCGTGAATCAACATCAGCGGTCTTTGGAAAGGCTCGAAAGGGATTCGGTTGCCCGCGAAATCTTCATAGCAGCGCAAAACCACCTGACCATGGCAGAGAGCCAAGGTTATTTGGGTGTGACTGGTGATAAGACTGATGATAATATTTTTGGCACGCAAGTAGATTCAACAAAGGGAACTTATTATTTTGCCGTCAACAAGGGAAGCGGATTTAGCTCAACCGGCGCACCCAAAAGCCTGCTTGACCTCATGCTGCCCTTTGGCTCGATAGACGAAACTGTGCGGGGAGGCGGCAGTTATATTATTCATTATCAGCCCAAAAAAGAACCGACTGTAACAGATAACAAAATAATGCCTTCCGGAACTGTGATTGACGTGTTTTATTGTTCCACGGATGATCGGTATGGGGATGATTTAAGTGGTACAGATGTGGAGGGTTTGAACAGTCTGATAAGTAAATATGCCGGAGACGATAAAGCAGGAGATCGAAAGAACTACGGCAGCGCCGTTCTTGGTTGGTATGGCGGCGACGCGCTGGAGCCGATAACAACAAATGTACTCACTGATCCTTTGCTTTATGTTGAAAACGGCAATAAGCTCCGAGTCGGTGTAGTTGACAATAATACCGGCGATTCTTTGCAGATCATCATTAAAGGCGTTACGTCCGGAGCGGAAAAAGTCATCGAGCTCAGGAAATCGACTGAAGCTTCCTTTACGCCGGATGGAACACGAATAGACAGCGACAATAATGTCAATGAGCAAACCTGCAGCTATGTGATAATTCTGGATGATATAACCACTAAGGATCTGCATTTTGCGGATTTGGTGGCTGATAGTGGTAACTTCATTCCTGGCGAAGATATTACAATACAGGCCAAGGTTTTCGACAACACCAGGATTTCCAACATCGCCTACAGCGCAGAGGTTACGGTCAACAGTCTATTTGAAAAGGTTGAAGCAGGCGATAGGGACAATGCCGGTAATATACCTGTGACGGCTTATATCAATAATATTCGCCATTTGGAGAACCTCGACAAGCGTGTTTCCAATGTAACTGTTACGCGGGAAGCGGGTGTAGCGCCTAACAAGACTACCTATACCCTCAATAGCGCGAAGCAGACTTCGGATATAAGTTGGAAGGTTTTCAAAGAAGACATCAATGGGAAAGATAATGCCGATACCACTGTAATCTATGAACACAAACCCAGTACAGATGATACTGCGATAACAACCGCTGGCAATTATTTACCCGTCCGGACGGCAATCGGCACTGGCAGCAGTTATCTTACATCGTATGACGGGCAATATCATAGTATATCCGATATTAAGGTTGATTATGCAGGAAACGCGGGTCTGTTTGAATCAATCACAGGTGTTAGTGCCACACAAGCCGCGATTACCAATCTTGCTTTGATTGATTTTGATGTCTCGAACAGTGGTTCAGGCAATATCAATGCCGGTGCGCTGGCAGGTACATTGACATATGTCGATGTGACCAACGTCATTGCTTACAACAGCAAAGCAACGATAACGGCAGGAATCGTCGCAGCCAGCGGCAATGCGGGCGGTCTGATCGGCTATGCCAACGCCTGCAATGTCACCAAGAGTGCGGCGTCGCTCTATGTCACAGCCACCGCGGGCAATGCTGGCGGCCTGATCGGTGAAACCAACGACGGCAAGGTTTCCGGCTGCTATTCCGGCGGACACACCAACAAGGGAACCTACTACAAGGACGACGGTACGGAAATATACAATGTGCAGGCGGCGGCGAAGAACGCGGGCGGCCTGGTCGGTGTTGCAAGCGGGACGCCCATTGATTACAGCTATGCTACCTGCTCTGTCACGGGCGAAACCGCGGGCGGGTTTGTGGCCAGCGCATCGGCGACGATTTCCGATTGCTATGCCGTTGGTATGGTGAAGGGCACCGGGACCACCGGTACGGGCACGGCGGCTGTCAATAAAGAGGGCGCCTTTGCCTACGGCTCGACGACTATATCAAACTGCCGCTACTTGGAGATCATGAATGAACGGCCTGACAACGAACAATATCCATATCTCCCGGCGTTAGGCGACAAGCCTACGGATACCACCAGCGTGAAGATGATCGATGAGAATGCGGAAACGTACAACACATTTTGCGGCGCAGCAAAAGACGAGGACGGCAATGACTTGTGGAAACCTGCCAGCCCCTACGATGCCAAGCTGATTGAATACTATGGCGGCAGGTTCAACCTCCAAACTGTAGCCCAGCTTGATACGGGCTCTAAAGTTGGCGTGAAGGAAGTGGCGACCACCGTGGGCAACGTCACCACCCCCGCCGACTTCGTCGCCACCCACTACGGCGACTGGCCTGCGCCGGAGATCTTTGTGGTCAATACGCAAACCAACTGAATTCAATACGGCAGGACAGGCAGAAGGAGGCTCATCATGGCGAAGGATGATTATCAGGTGGTTGTGTTTCGGATTCTGAAATATCTCTACCTGCAGCTGAAAAAGGGGCTGCCGGTCGAAGCGGAGATGCTGAGGCACGACAGCAAGATCTGCAAGGTCAATGAACCCTATTGGAGGTACATCATCACGAGCATGCAGGACGAGGGGCTGATTAAGTGCCTGAGTACGGAAGCAGGCCAGGCGGACGACGTGCCGCTGGAGGATCGGCTGGGGAATCTCCAGATCACGCCCAAGGGCATCGAGATGCTCAGCGACAGCAGGATGGCCGAAAAGGTCGACAATCTGCTCAGGGGCATACTCAGCATTGGCTGATCGCTTGACTGAGGCTTCCCGGTCATCGGTGAACGGGGGACGGCTGTCGCGCCTGCCGCCGCTTCATTCAGGACGAATGCATAAAGTGAGGGTTTGTATTATGAAGAAAATCATTGCGCTGCTGCTGGCCGTCATGGTGCTCTGCGCCACGGCCTACGCCTCGGACCGGTACGACCTGGACGACTTCGGCTACCGGACCGTCAAGACCTACGGCCGGGGGAAGCTGGTGTTCCAGACCAAGCCCAGGGGGTCCTTCATGTCGGAGCACAGCTTCAGCAACGGCGACCGTATTTACGTGAACCTGGACTGGCGTCAGGATGGCTATGCCATCGCCTATCAGGGCGGCGACTACGGCTATGTGGATGCCAGCTACATCAACTGGGGCAGCGACGACAGCGATGACGTGCGCGACCTGGATAACTTTGAATACCGCACCGTGAAGATCAGGGGCCGCGGCGCGCTGGTGTTCCAGCGGTCGCCCCGGGGTTCGTTCATGTACGATTACAAGTATTATGACGGCGATCGGATCTTCGTGAATCCCTACTGGCGCAAGGAGGGCTACGCCCTGGCCTATTCGGACGGCGTGTACGGCTATGTGGACGCCAGCTACATCGACTGGGGCGACGACGATGATGACGAGCCAGCTCTCCAGCACACCGATC
>JAFWEL010000205.1 GCA_017512905.1 Clostridia bacterium | reverse complement strand
TGGCGGCCCAGGGGCCGCCGCTACAACACGAACGATTTCGATGTGTTCGCGGCAGCAGCCATTCCTGTTCCCTGTTGACTGTTCCCTGTTCCCTTTGCACTACACTTTGCGATTCCACCAACACCCCGATAAATCAGAATTCACCAACCAAGCAGACCCCCATATTTTAAATTTCCGCATCCCCGGCTTCCTAACTTTTCATTAATTGACGCGGGCGGGAATGCGGTGATACAATAGCAGGGTAAACTATACGACCATGAATGGGGAGGTACATTATGCAGCAGGATATGATCGTCATACTGGATCTCGGCAGCTCCCGGAACACCCTGATCGCCCGGGACATCCGCGCGCTGGGCGTGTATACGGAGATTCATCCCCATGATATCACCGCCGAGCAGCTGGCCGCGCTGCCCAACGTGAAGGGCATCATCCTCAACGGCGGCGAAAACCGCGTGGTGGACGGCGTGGAGATCGACGCCTCCGAGGCGGTTTACGGCGCGGGTGTGCCCTTGCTGGCCGCGGACCATGCCGCAAAGAAGGCCGACGTGACCGTGGACCACTGGCCCGAGGGCGAAGGCCCCCGCCGGGAGGCGCTGCGCAGCTTCGTGTTCGACACCTGCAAGGCCCGGGCCAACTGGAACATGGACAACTTCATCGCCGACCAGATCGAGCTGATCAAAAAGCAGGTGGGCGATAAGAAGGTGCTGCTGGCCCTGTCCGGCGGCGTGGATTCCTCGGTGGTGGCGGCACTTCTGATTCGCGCCATCGGCGACCAGCTGACCTGTGTGCACGTGAACCATGGCCTGCTGCGCAAGGGCGAGCCCGAGCAGGTGGTGGAGGTGTTCCGCAACCAGCTGGGCGCGAACCTGGTGTACGTGGACGCGGTGGATCGCTTCCTGGACAAGCTGGCCGGCGTCAGCGACCCCGAGCAGAAACGCAAGATCATCGGCGCGGAGTTCATCCGCGTGTTCGAGGAGGAGGCCCGCAAGCTGGACGGCATCGAGTTCCTGGGCCAGGGCACGATCTATCCCGACATCGTGGAATCCGGCACCAAGACCGCCAAGATGGTCAAGAGCCACCACAACGTGGGCGGCCTCCCCGAGGACCTGCAATTCGAGCTGGTGGAGCCGCTGAAGATGCTGTTCAAGGATGAGGTGCGCGCTTGCGGCGTGGCCCTGGGCCTGCCGGACAGCATGGTCTATCGCCAGCCCTTTCCCGGCCCCGGCCTGGGTGTGCGCTGCCTGGGCGCGATCACCCGCGACCGCCTGGAGGCCCTGCGGGAGGCCGATGCCATCCTCCGCGAGGAATTTGAAATCGCCGGCCTGCGCGGCAAGGTGTGGCAGTACTTCACTGTGGTGCCCGATTTCCGTTCCACCGGCGTACGCAACAACGCCCGCTGCTTCGAGTGGCCCGTTATCCTCCGCGCCGTCAACACCGTGGACGCCATGACCGCCACCGTTGAACAGGTCCAGTGGCCCGTGCTGCTGAAGATCACCGACCGCATCCTCGCCGAGGTCAAGGGCGTCAACCGCGTCCTCTACGACCTCTCCCCGAAGCCCGTCGCCACCATCGAGTGGGAGTAGCAGTCAGAACGGCCGGAGGCCCTGAAAACACGGGGTTTTCAAGGCCTCCGGGATCGCCGTGACAACGTTTTGACAACATTTTTCGAGATTCGCATTACTCACTGAATGATCGAGGGATTATTCCGATTATCGGAACTGCCCGCAGATCATTCGGACAAATCCAGAGCTAACTGATTTTTGTTGAAGTCAGTTGGCTCTTTTTGTTTGCCATTGATCACGATTAGCGAACGGGCCGCGAAGCGGCCGTTGCGTGGGTCGGCGGCATCCATAGATGATGCCGACAATCGGCCAAGGAGGATTTGCAGTATGCGGATTGCTTTTTCACAGCTTGTCTTTGAGCGCCTCAACCAGCGCGTCGCTCAAAGATTGCGAAGGCACCTTGACGTAGTTCTGCGTTTCGTCATGGGCGGGGTAGCTGTACCGCCAGGTATCGTAATCGTCCCGGCTCATGTCGCCGTTGCGGTACTTCGCGGAAACGTCCGCCCAGGCCGTCACCATGTCGGCGATCCGCGCCGCGTCCTTGCCCTTGCGCGGGTCGAAGCGGAAGGCGACGGTTCCTTCCTTGTTCTCAATCGTCAGGCCGTACAGATCTTCCAGCGCGAACAGCGTGTGCATCAGGCCGAGATAGCTGTCGATGTCCGGCACCCGCAGCGCCAGCGGCGAAACGTCCAGTGCGTCCGCCAGGGATTTCGTCAGTTCGGCCTTCGGCGTGCGCGTGCCGGATTCATACTGCGCCATGCGGATGTCCGCGGTCTTTTCGGGGAAGCCAACCAGCGTCCCCAGGTACTTTTGCGTCATCCCCCGTAGGTTTCGGATAAAGCGGATTCTCTCGCCAATCGCCATGTCAATGACCTCACTTTCTGCTGTATGAGTAAATGATAGCAGAACGGCTAAGATGTGTCAACATGTACTATAGCGAATATATTTAAGAATTAACATAAAACCATTTGACAAAAGCGAATATGTTTAGTATAATCGACACAAGCAACTAAGCATAATAGCTTAGTTGCTCTCGAGAAACAAGCAAAATAAGAAATAAACGGAGGAACCAAATGCAAAGAACAGCTTTTATGACCGTGGCGGAGGTTGCGGAGACTCTGGGAATCTCCAAATCCCACGCCTACAAGATTGTTCACCGGCTCAACCAGGAGCTGAAGGACAAGGGATTCATCACCATCGCCGGGAGAATCAACCGACGGTACTTCAACGAAAAGGTCTGCTACGGCGGATCAGACAGCAAATACGAACAGAAGGAGGCAGACTGAATGTCAGTTTATAAGGAAAGCAAGACGAACACCTGGAAGGTCTACTACCGCTACACCGATTGGCAGGGTGAGCGGAAGCAGACGACAAAGCGCGGGTTTGCCACCAAGCGAGAGGCGTTGGCATGGGAGCGTGAGCAGATGCACAAGACGCAGAGCGACCTGGACATGAGTTTCAAAAGCTTCGTGGAAGTCTACACCGCCGACGTGAAGAGCCGCATCAAGGAAAACACCTGGCACACGAAGGAGCACATCATCCGCACGAAGCTGCTGCCGTACTTCGGCAAGCGCAAGATTGCGGAAATCCAGCCGAAGGACATCCTGGCTTGGCAGAACGAGATGCTGAACAGCCGGGACAAGAACGGGAGGCCCTATTCGCCGGTGTACCTCAAGACGGTGCATACCCAGCTCAGCACGATTTTCAACCACGCCTGCAAGTTCTACGGCTTGCGCGAGAACCCGGCGATGAAAGTGGGCAACATGGGCAAGGCTAAGAGCCGCGAGATGCTGATCTGGACGCGGGAGGAGTACGAAAAGTTTTCCCTCGCCGTCATGGACAAACCCTTGTCCTTCTACGCCTTCGAGATGTTGTACTGGTGCGGCATCCGCGAGGGCGAGCTGCTGGCGCTGACGCCGGCGGACTTCAACTTCGACAGGAAGGTGGTGTCGATCACGAAGTCCTACCAGCGGATCGACGGGCGGGACATCATCACCGATCCCAAAACGCCCAAGAGCGTGCGGGACATCACCATGCCGGATTTCCTGGCGGACGAGATAAAGGATTTCATCGGCCAGACGTACGGCATTGAGGACAATGACCGCCTGTTTCCAGTCACGAAGAGCTATCTCCAGCATGAGATGATCCGGGGCGCGGACGCGGCGGGCGTGAAGCGGATCCGCATCCATGATTTGCGCCATAGCCACATCAGCCTGCTGATCGACATGGGGTATTCACCGGTTGCTATCGCGAATCGCGTGGGCCACGAGAGCATCCACATCACGCTGAACTACGCGCACCTGTTTCCGACAACGCAGACGGACATGGCGAGCAAGCTCAACAGTTTCAGAGGGGAGGCGATGTAAGTGTCAGCTAAGAATCGAGACAATCACAACCGCTGGCGCAGCATCACGGTGGGGTTCCGGGTATCGCCGGAGGAGAACGAGCAGATCAATGCAGCGGTGGCCCTGTCGGGATTGCCAAAGCAGGAATATTGCTACCGGCGATGCATGGAGCGGGAGATCGTGGTGCAGGGAAATCCGAAGGTGTACCGGGCGCTCAGGACGCATCTGGCAGCGGTGCTGGAGGAACTGAGGCGCATCGAAGCCGGCGGCGAAATCAGGGACGAGCTGCTGGAGACCATCCTGCTGATCAACACGACATTGAACGGGATGAAGGGACAGAACGACGAATAAGCACTGATCGACCATCCCCGCTGTCTGTGTATTGGATGGCGGGGATTCTCTTTTCATAGTCACGGCGAGAACGATAAGAGACTCGCGTGTGCGTTTTATATGTATTCCACATGAGAAACACATGTGCTTTTCTGAGGATGATGTTTATACTCCGGGAATGTGTTCGTTCACATGAGATTTGCGTGTGATCGATCCATATGCGGTTTTCTGAGGATGTATATGGATTCAGATAAGCCTTCAAAGGCAAAAGACTTATGAGAGTGTAGTGAATCTGATGTCGTTTTGTAGTGAAATCAACTACGTTTGGTTAGCAACTATCAAAAAAGTGTGTCCAGTTTCAGGACATCGGTAATAGAAAGCTTCAGGACAAAGGTAAGGGTTTGTGTCAGCACATAGGTAAGACTTTCTGGTAGAATCGGCACAAGGGGGTGCCGAAGATGCCGTGGAAGGAGACCGATGCGATGAAG
>JAFWEL010000059.1 GCA_017512905.1 Clostridia bacterium | reverse complement strand
GACTAGCTTCGCGTCGCAAAAAAGGCCCCGCCCGCGGCGTACACGCCGCCGCGTACGATTAAAGATCGGGGCGCTACCGCCCCCGATACCCCCGGTAAGTTAGCCAAAGGGGAGTTCGTCATCAGCTCGATAAATCAGAACTGATCAGACTGAATAAATGCGGGGCAAATACTGTCAAAATCCTTAAAGCCCGTAGACCACGATGCCACACAGCGCCGAAAACAGGATCAGCAGTATCGGCGAAAAAGGCCGCTTCAATCCCCTGCGCCAAAGCAGCGTCGCCCCGCAGAGGGCGAGGACGATGCCGATCTGCCGGGGATCCGGCGAGAAGGCCAGTCCCCCGTCCCGGACTTCGAGCAGCAGGCACCTTAGCATCGTCCACAGCCCCGCCGCCAGGATCATCCCTGCCACGACGGGGCGAATGCCCGACATCGCGCCCCGGACGATCCCGTTGTTCCCGAAATCCTTCATCGCCGCCGCAATCAACAGCATCACCAGCAGCGCCGGCAGCACCACCCCCAGCGTCGCGCACAGCGCACCGGACAGTCCCGCCTGGGTGCTGCCCACAAAGGTGGCCATGTTCACGGCGATGGGACCCGGGGTGGATTCGCAGACGCCGATGAAGCGGTACAGGGTTTCGGCGTCCAGCCAGCCCCGGGAGAGGGCCTCCTGCTGGATGAGGGGCAGCATTGCGTAGCCGCCGCCGAAGGTGAACAGCCCGATCTTAAAAAACACCGCGAACAATTCCAGCAGCTTCATCGCGATCCCCCCTTCCCCAGCTTCGCCACGCGCCCGGCCAGCAGACCGGCAGCGCCACCGCAGAGGATCAGCCAGATCGTGGAAAAACGCCAGCCAAAGGCGTTGACCGCCAGCACCACCGCCGCCGCAACGGCGCACAGGCCCAGCGCGAACCATCCCTTCGGCAGCTTCCGGGCCAGCCGCAGGCCCGCCCTCAGGATCAGGAACGCCACCGCCACCTGTATGCCCCTGAAGGCGTTGGCCACCACGGTCATGGCCATGAAGTGCTCGAAGAAGAGCGAGATGACGTAGATGATGACGAACGAGGGCAGCACCACGCCCAGCGTCGCCCAGAGGCTGCCGGCCACACCCTCACGCCGGTAACCCACATAGGTGGCACAGTTCACGGCGATGGGCCCCGGGGTGGACTCCGCGATGGCGAACACCTCCGTCAGCTCATCCTCGCCGATCCAGCGCCTGCGCTCGCCCACCTCGTGGCCGATCAGCGAGATCATGGCGTAGCCGCCGCCGAAGGTAAACAGGCCGATTTTGAAGAACACCCCGAAGAGCTCCATGAGCCGCTGCCAACGCTTCACCCTCATACCGCCTCTCATGTATAATGACGTTCAGAAATGGGTCAATGGCGCTAATTAACGTTTTTTTATCAATGCGCTTCCCCTTGACATTTTCAACAATTATCCTATGATGGAGTTATTCATACAAACGGAGGCCAAAATCCATGCCGCAAGCCCGCAAGCGCCGTTCCCCGGGGGAAGCCCTGCGCCTTTTCCGATACTTCCTGCCCTACTTCAGGCCCTACCTGCCCGTGCTGGTGCTGGACCTGTTCTGCGCGTCGCTGACCACGATCTGCGACCTGGTGCTGCCGATGATCGTGCGCTACATCACGAACATGGGCGCGACGAACCTGGCCGCGCTGACCGTCGCGACGGTGCTGAAGCTGGGCGCGCTCTACGTGGCGCTGCGCGTGGTGGACACCGCGGCCAACTATTTCATGCAGTCCGTGGGACACATCATGGGCACCCACATCGAAACCGACATGCGACGGGACCTGTTCGCTCACCTGATGGAGCTGCCCCACGCCTACTACAGCGGCACCAAGATCGGCCAGCTGATGTCCCGCATCACCAGCGATCTGTTTGACATCACGGAATTTGCCCATCACTGCCCCGAGGAGCTGTTCATCACCAGCGTAAAGGTGATCGTCGCCTTTGTGATCCTCTGCGGCATGAACGTGCCCCTGACGCTGATCATATTCGCGGCGCTGCCATTGATGGTGCTGTGCAGCAACCACTTCGCCAGGCCCATGCAGAAGTCCTTCAAGGACTCCCGTTTCCAGCTGGGCGAGATCAACGCCCGGGTGGAGGACAGCCTTTCCGGCATACGGGTGGTCAAATCCTTCGCCAACGAGGAAATCGAGATGGAGAAGTTCGGCCGGGACAGCCACGCCTTCCTTGCCGTCAAGCGGCGCATGTACCGGGCCATGTCGGGCTTCCACTCCGTCACCCGGATGTTCGACGGCATCATGTACATCCTGGTGGTGTGCGTTGGCGCGATCTTCATGATCCGCGGCCGCATCAGCGCCGCCGACCTGGTGGCCTACCTGCTTTACGTCACCACGCTGCTGACGTCGATCCGGCGGCTGGTGGAGTTCACCGAGAATTTCCAGCGGGGCATCACCGGCATCGAACGCTTCGCCGAGGTCATGGAGGTTCCCGCCAGCATACAGGACCTTCCCGGCGCGGTGGAGCTGCGGGACGTGAAGGGCGAGCTGGAATTCGACGACGTGTCCTTTGCCTACGCCGACGGGGGAACGGATGTACTCAGCCACATCAGCCTTCACGTCAACCCCGGCGATAGCGTGGCGCTGGTGGGCCCTTCCGGCAGCGGCAAGACCACGCTGTGCAACCTGATTCCCCGCTTTTATGAGGTCAACGCCGGTGAGATCCGCATCGACGGCACCGACATCCGCCGCTACACCCTCAATTCGCTGCGCCGCCAGATCGGCATGGTCCAGCAGGACGTGCACCTGTTTTCAGGCACGGTGCTCTCCAACATCGAATACGGCCGTCCCGGCGCCAGCCGCGAGGACGTAATCCATGCCGCGAAGCTGGCCGGGGCCCATGAATTCATCATGGCGCTGGAGAAGGGCTACGACACCTACGTGGGCGAGCACGGCGTGAAGCTGTCCGGCGGACAGAAGCAGCGCATCTCCATCGCCCGGGTGTTTTTGAAAAACCCGCCGATACTGATCCTCGACGAGGCCACCAGCGCCCTGGACAACGAATCGGAGCAGCTGGTGCAAAAATCGCTGGAGGGCCTGATGAAGGGCCGCACCACGTTCACCATCGCCCATCGCCTGACCACCATACGCAACGCCGCCACCATACTGGTGCTGACCGACGAGGGCATCGTCGAGCAGGGCAGCCACGCCGAGCTGATGGCGAAGCGGGGGGCCTATTACCGGCTTTACAGCCTGTACCAGGACCGGTGATCACGCCTTCTTCTTCACCGCGATCATCCGGGGCGGATCGTTGGGCTGGTTCATGTAGCATTTGAGCAGCGCGTCGTACCTCGCGGGGTCCAGCCGCTCGGCCCATTCTGTCAGGGCGCGCAGCTCCCGGGCCCCCTCGTCGTGGCCGGGATAGACGCACACGGTCAGCAGGCCCTGGGGTTTGAGCAGCCCGAGGGCCGCGTCCACGGCGATGAGCGTCGTTTCCATCCGGGTGGTGACCGCGTGAACGGCCCCGGGCAGCCAGCCCAGGTTGAACATCACCGCGTCCACCGGCTCCGGCACCGCGTCGGCCATGTGCTGGTGACCCCGGCAGAACAGCGTGACCCGTTCCGAAAGGCCCTCGCTCTTCAGGCGCAGACGGGTGCGCTCCACCGCCTCGGGCTGAACGTCGAAGGCGTAGACGTGGCCCTCCGGCCCCACCCGCTGGCACAGCCAAAGGGTGTCCCTGCCGTTGCCCAT
The DNA here is from genome assembly GCA_017512905.1 of Clostridia bacterium. Classification (GTDB taxonomy): domain Bacteria; phylum Bacillota; class Clostridia; order Christensenellales; family Aristaeellaceae; genus UBA2862. Next base: position 13,921 of record JAFWEL010000059.1, on the reverse strand, counting down.
CGTGGCGTCCACCGCCTTTGCGCCGGGAAACAGCGCCGTCTGCATCATATCCGCCGCCCAGAAGCGGGCGGAGCGAAAATCCTGTGCCATAAGGCATCCCCCCTGTCACCGCCATTATAGCGCAAACTGCCCGTTTTGAAAAGGGACGGGCGACGATTCCCCAGGGCTAAAACATCGAGTTACGAAAGTGTTACAACTCGGGTAAGTCTGGCACAGCAGGGGCGGCGTTGCGCCGCCCGCCAGGCAGAACGACACATCTCGTATCGGGCGGGTGCCGCAACGGCACCCCTACATTGGATTTGTTCCCTCGATGTCATACCTGCGAAACGCTTTCGTTATTCGACCAAGTAACCGTGGACGCTTCACGGCGAATTGCGTGAAATCTTTTCCTGCGCTGCGTTGAAGCGGCCCGGGAGTTGTGATAAACTGCATATACCACAGTAACAAGGAGTTTTGCCCCATGCCAAGGGATCTGAGAGACCGCCGTTCGCTGAGGGCCGCGCTGATCGGCGACCGGGCCTTTTACGCCATGGTGCTTTCCATACTGGTGCCCATCATCATACAGAACGCCATCACCAACTTCGTCAACCTGCTGGACAACATCATGGTGGGCCAGGTGGGCACGGAGCAGATGTCCGGCGTATCCATCGTGAACCAGCTGATGTTCGTGTTCAACCTGTGCGTGTTTGGGGGCATCTCCGGCGCGGGCATCTTCTCGGCCCAGTTCTACGGCGCGAACAACCAGGAGGGCGTACGCCACTGCTTCCGCTACAAGCTGTACCTGTGCGCGATACTGATCACCGCCGCCGCGGTGATCTTCCTGACGGGAGGCGAAGCCCTGATCAGCCGCTTCCTGCACGACGAAGCCGACCCCGGGCGCATCGCCGTCACCCTGGGCTATGGCCTGGACTACCTCCACGTCATGATCTGGGGCATGCTGCCCTTCGCCGTGACCCAGAGCTACGCCAGCACCCTTCGGGAGTGCGGCGAGACGAAGCTGCCCATGACCGCCGGCATCGTGGCCGTGTTCGTGAACCTGATATTCAACTACCTGCTGATCTTCGGCCACCTCGGCTTTCCCCGGCTGGGCGTCAGGGGCGCGGCCATCGCCACGGTGCTGTCCCGCTTTGTAGAGCTGGCCATCGTCGTCATCGGCACCCACACCAACACCGACCGCTACCGCTTCGCCCGGGGCGTTTACCGCAGCCTGCGCGTACCCGGCGCCCTGGTGCGCCAGATCACCGTCAAGGGCATGCCGCTGCTGATCAACGAGAGCCTGTGGTCCATGGGCATGACCACGCTGGTGCAGTGCTATTCCATCCGAGGGCTCGACGTGGTCGCCGCGATGAACATCTCCAGCACCGTGTCCAACCTGTTCGCCGTGGCGATACTGTCCATGGGCAGCGCCACCGCCATCATCGTCGGCCAGTCCCTGGGAGCCAACGACATGGCCCGCGCGAAGGACCAGGCTTGGAAGCTGATCGCGTTTTCGCTTTTCCTCAGCCTCATGACCCTGCTGGTGATGCTGGCGGTCGCGCCGCTGATCCCCCGGGTATACCAGACCTCCGAGGCCGTGCGCCAGCTGGCGACCCGCTTCCTGTGGATCTACGCCTTCTGCCTGCCCCTGATCTCCTTCTGCAACAGCTCGTACTTCATCCTCCGCTCCGGCGGCAAGACGCTGATCACCTTCCTGTTTGACAGCGGCTACACCTGGCTGATCAGCGTACCCGTCGCCTGGTGCCTGGTGCACCTGACCAGCCTTCCGGTGGCGACAATCTACCTGCTGGTGCAGCTGGCCGATATCATCAAGTGCGCCTTCGGTTATGTGCTGGTGCGCAAAGGCGTCTGGATGCACAACATCGTGGGATAGAATGCAGGGCTGTCCTTCCCGGACAGCCCCTGTTGCGCAACGTCGTTGGATGTAGAAATTACCGGCCGAACAGCTGGACCCAGTAGGTCACGCCGTTGGATATGACGGCGCACACGCCGATGCTGCCGTAGCTGGCGCGCAGTATGTTGGCCCGGTGGCCGCTGGAGGTCATCCAGGCCGCCATCACCTTGTCCGCCGTGCGCTGGCCCATGGCGATGTTTTCGCCGTAGGCGGCGCTGCTGACGGTGCGCCAGGCGCTCCCGTCGGGGCGGGTGTGGCTGAATTTCCGGGTGATTTCACCGGCCCGGATTCGCGCCGCGCGGTTCAGCTCCGCGCTGACGCGCAGCGCGCCCAGGCTCCGCTTCGTCCGCTCAAGGTTGACCTGCCTCACGACCTCATCCGCGAGGGCGGATTTCACGACGACCGTCTGTCGGGGGGTTCCGGCGGTCTGCCCGGACCGGGAGGCCGTCAGTGCGACGCCCCTGGCCACCAGCATCAGGCAGAGCGTCAGCACAAGCGCAAATACTCTCTTTTTCAAAGCACAATTTCTTCCTTCTGTCATGTATTTGAAATATATTTCAGGATTATTTTATATATTGCGCACAATTATGTCAACTTAATTTTGGCAAATTGGCGCAAACTGGCAGAAATGGAAGCAAATGGAGGACAGACATGGCAGCATCCGAAACCATGCGCGCCGACGCGGCGCTGGCGGCCCGGGGGCTCGCGCCCAGCCGGGAACGGGCGCGTGCGCTGATCGAGAGCGGGCTGGCTACCGTCAACGGCCTGCCCATCGACAAGCCCGCCCGGAGGGTAACGGCAGACGACCGGCTGGCCGTGATCGGCGACACCCACCCCTACGTCAGCCGCGGGGGCCTGAAGCTGGAAAAGGCGCTGAGCGCCTTTGGCGTGGACGTAAACGGCCTGACGTGCGTGGACATTGGCGCGTCCACCGGCGGCTTCACCGACGTGCTGCTGCGCAACGGGGCAAGGCATGTATACGCCGTGGACGTGGGCACCGCCCAGCTCCATGAATCGCTGCGAAGCCATCCCCGGGTGACGAGCATGGAGCGGGTGAACGCCCGCGCGCTCACCCGCTCCATGCTGCCCGAGACGCCGGACCTGGCCGTGATGGACGTCTCCTTCATCTCGATACGCCTGATCCTGCCGGCGCTGTTTGAATTGCTGGGAAACGGCGGCCGCGTCATCAGCCTCGTGAAGCCCCAGTTCGAAGCCGGGCGTCAGCGCGTCGGCAAGGGGGGCATCGTCGCGAAGGCCGACGTACACCGCGACGTGCTGAAGGAGCTCGTCGCGTTCACCCCGACCCTGGGCTGGCGGGTGGTGGGGCTGGATTTCTCCCCCATCGCTGGCGGCGACGGCAACCTGGAATTCCTGGCCGACATCGTGCCCGAGGTCCACGGCAGGATCTCGGTGGACGACGCCCTCATCGGGGAGGTCGTGCGCAGGGTCCACGCCGCGAAGCTGTGAAACCGATCACACCACCACGAATTTCTCCGTATACTCCCGGCCCGCGATGCGCAGTCGCGGGTCGTCGTGCATCAGCGACCAGGTATCAGTGGCCCTGCACTCCCATTCAAAGCAGGGATCCCCCCGCAGGTCGCCGCCGGAGACGATGGGCAGGCCAGCCCGGACCTTCAGCGCGCCCAGCAGCCTTTCCGAGCCCCGGCGCAGGCCGATCAGCCGCGCATAACCCGGTTGAGGCGCGGCCTCGAGGGCCGCACGGTCCAAGCCGAAGAGGGCATAGGTCAGTATCCGGCTGAGGCGGGCGCGGGTGTAGCGCTTGCACTTCAGGCCGTCCAGCAGCGCCTCCCGGCCGGACGCTGAGCGGCAAAGCCGATAGAGCCGGTGCTCAAGTCCCTCGCCCACGTCCGGCAGGGCGGCGAGGGCCTCGGGTGTCATCTGCCTCAGCCGGTACAGCAGCATATCGTCCATCGGGTGAAGGGCCTCCGGGCTCGCCCACGGTCGGGCCGGTTCGGGAATAGCCTCAAGGGCCTGGCTCACATCCCCCCGGGCAAAGGCGGCGCGGATGGCCGTCGCCGAGGCGAACGCCCCCATCGCAGCGTCGTGATAGTCCCCCTGGCGGGGTATGGCCAGCGGCGTCACGGCGGGCGCGAGGCGCTCCAGCGCGCGGATGTACTCCGCGGCCAGCACGGCGTTGGGGCGGTTCAGCAGCTCCGGCGCTACGCCCAGATACGCGCCCACCGCCTCGCCCCAGGCCCTCGCGTGAGCCATGCCCGCGTCCAGCTTTTGGGAAATGGCGGCGGAAACCGCCTCGGGCTCCCGGTCCCGCAGGGATGCCAGGGCCCTGAGCAGCGGCATATCGGTGATCTCACTGCCGAAGGACAGCACGTCCACGCCCAGCCCCGCCAGGATCCCGACGCCGCCCCGGGCAAAGGCGTCCGCCGTGCGCACGGCAAACAGCGCGGGCAGCTCGAACACCGCGTCCGCGCCGCAGGCCAGCGCCATGCGGGCGCGGTCCCATTTGGACAGTATCGCGGCCTCGCCCCGCTGGGTGAAGTGACCGCCCATGCACACGATCACCCGGTCGCACCCGGCCTCCCGGGTGCGGGCGATCTGCCAGGCGTGGCCCCTGTGAAACGGATTGTATTCGGCGATGATGCCCGCGATCCTCATGCCCGCATTCCCCCGATTTGTTTGTGCTTCAATTATCGCACATTCCGCGCCGGGGCGCAAGCGGCGAATCAATCAACATTTAAATTGACGGCAGTGGCATTCGGGTTTATACTGGATTCAAACGACAAGCAATTACCGCACGGGAAGGATGAGAGAGCCCATGAATTACGCAGAGGAATCCCTGAAGAAGCACGAGCAATGGCGCGGCAAGATCGAAGTGGTGGCCGTACCCCCGGTCAGGACCAAGGACGACCTGTCCCTGGCCTACACCCCCGGCGTGGCCCAGCCCTGCCTGGAGATCCAGAAGGACATTGATAAGAGCTACACGCTGACCCGCCGCTGGAACATGTGCGCGGTGGTCACCGACGGCACCGCCGTGCTGGGCCTGGGCGACATCGGCCCCGAGGCCGGCATGCCGGTGATGGAGGGCAAGTGCGTGCTGTTCAAGGCTTTTGGCGACGTGGACGCCTTCCCGCTGTGCATCAAATCCAAGGACGTGGACGAGATCGTCAACACCGTCTACCTCCTCTCCGGCTCCTTTGGCGGCGTGAACCTTGAGGACATCTCCGCCCCCCGCTGCTTTGAGATCGAGCGCAAGCTGAAGGAGAAGTGCGACATCCCCATCTTCCACGACGACCAGCACGGCACCGCCATCATCACGCTGGCCGGCCTGATCAACGCCCTGAAGCTGGTGGGCAAGCAGAAGGACGAGATCCGCGTGGTCACCAGCGGCGCGGGCGCGGCGGCCACGGCCATCACGAAGCTGCTGCTGTCCTGGGGCGTCAAAGACGTCATCATGTGCGACCGGTCCGGGGCCATCTACGAGGGACGCCCGGAGCACATGAACCCCGCCAAGGACGAGATGGCGAAGCTGACGAACCGGGAAAAGCGCTCCGGCAGCCTGGCCGACATGCTGGTGGGCGCGGACGTGTTCATCGGCGTATCCGCCCCCGGCACCGTGACCGCCGACATGGTCAGGACCATGAATAAGGACGCCATCATTTTCGCCTGCGCCAACCCCACCCCCGAAATCTTTCCCGACGAGGCCAAGGCCGGCGGGGCGCGGGTGATCTCCACCGGCCGCAGCGACTTCCCGAACCAGATCAACAACGTGCTGGCCTTCCCCGGCGTGTTCCGCGGGGCCTTCGACGTGCGGGCCAGGGACATCAACGAGGCGATGAAAATCGCCGCCGCCTACGCGCTGGCGGGGCTGATCGCCGACGATGAGCTCAACGAGGAGTACATAATTCCCGCGCCCTTCGACCCCAGGGTCAAGGACGCCGTAGCCAGCGCGGTGGCCCGGGCGGCGCGGGACAGCGGCGTGGCGAGGATTTGATTGCGCGACTATTTATGCATACAGCGGGGACGACGGCAACGTCGTCCCCGCTGTAAATTCATGCGTTCAGGCCCCGTAGACGCATTCCCCCCGCACGAACGTCGAGCGCACATTGAAATCGCCATCGGTGATGACGATATCCGCGTCCTTCCCCGCCTCCAGCGAGCCCTTTTTCCCGTCGATGCCCACCGAGCGGGCCGGATAGAGGGACGCCATGTTGACCACCTGATAGAGGGGCAGGCCGGTATGCTGGGCAAAATTGCGCACGGCCCGATCCATGGTGAGGCTGCTGCCGGCGATGGTGCCGTCCGGAAAGCGGCAGCGGATGCCGTCCACGATCACCGTCTGCCCGGACTGGTCATGGGGGCCGTCGGGCAGGTGGGCGACCTGGATCGAGTCGGTAATCAGCACCAGCCGGTCCCCCTTCTGCCGCGCCATCAGGCCGAAGAGCATGGGATGGACGTGGAAGGTGTCGGCGATCAGCTCGCAATAGACCCGGTCGTCCCCCAGGGCCACGCCCACCGCGCCCGGTTCCCGGTGGTTCAGCGGCGTCATGGCGTTGAAGGTATGGGTGGCATGGGTGATCCCCGCGTCGATGCCCGCCAGCGCTTCCCGCGCCGTGGCGTCGGTGTGGCCCATGGAGACCACCACGCCCATCGACGCGGCCGCGCGGATGAAGGGCAGCGCTCCGTCCACCTCCGGCGCGACGGTCATCAGGCGAATCACGTCCGTCCACGTTTGCACTTTGCGGACGTCGGGCGTCTGGATACAGTCGCCGTTCTGGGCTCCCTTTTTCGCGGGACTGATAAACGGCCCCTCGGCGTGGCAGCCCATCACCTGGGCCCCGCCCCAATCCGACCGGAGGCTCAGGGACATGGCCCTGCGAATCGCCGAAAAGCACAGCGACAGCTCCGGCCAGTGCAGCGTCATCGTGGTGGGCAGCCACGCCGTGGTGCCCCATCGGGCCATCTGCCGGGACATCAGTTGCAATTCGCTGACCCGCCCGTTGGAGGCGTCCCAGCCCATGAAGCCGTGGATGTGGACGTCGATCAGGCCCGGCGACACGTAGCCGTCCTTCGCGTCGATGACCTCCGCGCCCGGGACAGGCTTGTCGCCGATTCCCGTGATGACTCCCCCGTCAAAGATTAGCGTCCTCCCGGCGAGTTCCCCGTCGGGCAGCAGGATTTTCCCGTTCACGATGCATTTCATGCCATCACCCCCCTCAAATATGATACCACGTTTCCATAAAAAATCCAAGGGATGCCCTTGGCATTCCTTGGATGGAATTGTCCTATGAAAAACAGTCGATCACTTACCCCTGGGCCGCGGCGATCTGGGGCGTGGTCCGGTGCAGTATGTCCATGAATTCCTCGCCGGTGATGGTCTCCTGCTCATACAGGAACTTCGCCAGGGCGTGGAGCTGGGGCTTGTTGTCCTGCAGGATCTTATACGCCTTGTCGTACTGGGTGGCGATCAGCTTGCGCACCACCTCGTCGATGCGGTTGGCCGTGTCGGCGGCGCAGGCCAGCGTGGTGTCGCCGCCCAGGTACTGGTTCGTCAGCTGTTCCATGGCCACCATGCCGAACTCCTCGGACATGCCGTAGCGGGTGATCATGGCCCGGGCCAGTCGGGTGGCCTGCTCGATGTCGTTGGAGGCCCCGGTGGTGATCTGGCCGAAGATCAGGGCCTCGGCGGCGCGGCCGCCGGTGTAAGTGGCGATCTTGTTCTCCAGCTCCTCCTTGGTCAGCAGGAAGTGCTCCTTCTCGTCCACCTGCATGGTGTAGCCCAGCGCGCCGGACGTGCGGGGAATGATGGTGATCTTGTGCACCGGCGCGGATTCCGACTGGCGCGCCGCCACCAGCGCGTGGCCGATCTCGTGATAGGCCACCACCATCTTCTCCTTGTCGCTCATCACCCGGTTCTTCTTCTGGTAGCCGGCGATGATGACCTCCACGCTCTCCTCCATGTCCGCCTGGGTGACCTTCCTGCGGCCGTCCCGCACGGCCCGGAGGGCGGCCTCGTTGACGATGTTGGCCAGCTCCGCGCCGGAAGCGCCGGCCGCCGCCCGGGCCACCGCGTTGTAGTCGATGTTGTCCTGGGTCTGCACCTTCCGGGCATGGACCCGCAGTATGGCCTCGCGGCCCTGCAAATCGGGCAGCTCCACCGGCACGCGCCGGTCAAAGCGGCCGGGGCGCAGCAGCGCCGGGTCGAGGGATTCGGGCCGGTTGGTGGCCGCCAGGATCACCACGCCCTTGCTGCTGTCGAAGCCGTCCATCTCGGTCAGCAGCTGGTTCAGGGTCTGCTCCCGCTCGTCGTTGCCGCCGATGCGGCCGTCGCGCTTGCCGCCGATGGCGTCCACCTCGTCGATGAACACGATGCAGGGGGCCTTTTCATTGGCCTGCTTGAACAGGTCGCGCACCTTTGCCGCGCCCATGCCCACGAACATCTCGACAAATTCCGAGCCGGAGATGGAGAAGAACGGCACGTCCGCCTCGCCGGCCACGGCCTTCGCCAGCAGCGTCTTGCCCGTGCCGGGAGGGCCCACCAGCAGCGCGCCCTTGGGCATCTTCGCGCCGATTTCCTCGTACTTCTTCGGGTTGTGCAGGAAATCCACGATCTCCGAGAGGATCTCCTTGGCTTCGTCCTCGCCGGCCACATCGTCGAACTTGATGCCCGTAGTGGACTTCACATACACCTTCGCGTTGCTCTTGCCCATGCCGAACATCATGCTGCCCGCGCCGCCGCCGGCCTTTTCCACCAGCTTCTTGCTGAAATACTGGCCCAGGCCGATCATCAGCACCAGCGGCAGTATCCACGACAGCAACAGCGACAGGATCGGCGACATCTCCTTGATGATCTGGCTGGAGAACTTCGCCCCGGAATCGTACAGCCGCTGGGTCAGCTCGGGATCGTTCATCAATCCCGTGTTGTACAGCTTGCCGGCGCTGTCCTTGAAGATGATCTGGTTGTTCTGGAGCATCACCTCGGCGATCCGCTTCTGCTGGGTCATGCGCATGAATTCACTGTAGTCCACCTCGGTCACCTGGGGGCTGAACAGCAGCGGGGCCAACAGGCTGTTGAACAATACGATCGCCAGCAGCGCCAGCGCGTAATAGAACATCAACGGTTTTCTCGGCTTCTTGACTTCGTTCACGTCCTCACCTTCCTCCCTTGAAACTGGGGTCAGTATACACATCTATTATAAACCCATTGTCAACTTAATGTCAAGGATAGTCAAAAAACACATGTTTTGAGGCATATTTGCATATACTGTTTTCAAAACAGAGAGAAGGAGCCTGGTGAATGAATCCATTTGAACTGAAGCCCCGCAAGCTGGAATCGCTGATCATGAACTGGCGTCAGCTGACGCCCCTGCCCTACGACCGCCGCGCGGTGGACCCCTACACCCGCACGCGGGTGATCCTGATGAACGGCACGGAGTTCGAGGCCGTCTGGTACGGCCACCAGTTTTCCCGTCACACCGCCGACAACGAGCTGCGCAGGCAGGTCGCCCTGCTGCGCCGGCTGGAGCAGCAGCAGCAGAAGCTGGTGGCGGCGCTGAAGCCCGCGGACGAGACGATCCTGGAGCACACCATCGGCTATGAGCAGCTGGCCGTGGACCTGACCGCCGCGCTGGCCCAGCGGGAGGACAACCCCTATGTGAAGCAGGCGCTGGACTTCGCGCTGCTGGAGGACTTCGACCACCTGTACCGCTACGCCGACCTGATGGAATTCGACGACCACATGCACGCCGAGCTGCTGGTGGGACGCTACACCGAGATCATGCCCGGGCGGCCCACCATCGCCCACCACCGCCATCCCTTCGATTCGGTGAAGTTCCACATCCAGAACCAGACCGCCTCCCCCCAGACCCGGCTTTGCACCGCCATCATCACCGCCGCCGAGCAGCAGACGATGAATTATTATATGAACGTGGCCGGCTTCTACCCCACCGCCTGGGGACAGAAGCTGTACCGGGAGATCGGCATGGTGGAGGAGCAGCACGTCACCCAGTACGGCTGCCTGATGGATACCGAGCAGACCTGGCTGGAGGGCTGCCTGAACCACCAGTACACCGAATGCTATCTCTACTGGTCGGCGATGGAGACGGAGACCGACCCCCGCCTCAAGGGCATCTGGGAGATGCTGTTCGAGCAGGAGGTCAGCCACCTCCACGCCGCCGCCGAGCTGCTGGAGACCTACGAGGGCCAGGAGGCGAACCAGGTCATCCCCGACGGCACCTTCCCCGACCCGCTGCGCCTCACCGGCAACATCGAATACGTGCGGCAGGTCCTGGGCGGCACCGTGTGCAACACCGCCCTGCGCGAGGACTGGACCAACGTGAACAACCTGAGCCCGAACGCCGATTTCTTCAAATATCAGGGCATCGTCAACGCGGATGTGAACGACGTGGAGAGCCACGCCATCATCCAGCGTGTCATCCAGCGGAACGGCGAGGATTATCGCTTCGAGGTGGCCCCGAACCCCGTGCCCGCGCTGCGGGACCGCAGGTCGGACAATACCGACGTCGGTCGGGTATTGGGCAGCCCCTGCTGAATTATTCCCTGAATCGGGCAGCCGCGTATTGCAATATGCGGCTGCCTGTGCTAAACTGGAGGCATCACCTGACGACGGAGGATTACCCATGCTTACATTGGAGAGGGCCCGCGCGCTAAACGACACGATGGTCACCGAGGAACACCTGCGCATCCACGCGCTGAACGTCTGCTACGCCATGGGCGCGATGGCGAGGCACTTTGGGGAGGACGTGGAGCACTGGCAGGCCATCGGCATGCTACACGACTACGACTACGAGAAATACCCCGACGAGCACCTTCAGCACACCGCCGAGCCGCTGCTGGCCGCGGGGGTCGAGCCCGACGAGGTGCGGGCGATCCTCAGCCACGGCTATGGCATCTGCACAGATGTCGAACCGATCACGAACATGGAAAAATCCCTGTTCACCGTGGACGAGCTGACCGGCATCATTCAGGCCTGCGCCCGGATGCGCCCCAAGGGGATCACCGACCTGGAGATCAAGAGCTTCATGAAGAAGTTCAAGGACAAGAAGTTCGCCGCTAAGTGTGACCGGGGCCTGGTGCTGAAGGGCTGCGAGATGCTGGGCATGGACGTCAAGGACGTGGCCGCCATCTGCATCGACGGCATGCGGGAACACGCGGAAGAGATCGGGCTGTTGGGCACGGAGGCGTAGTTATCGCATAGCTTTGGACTGTAGTGGCAGCCCCCGGGCCGCCGCTACAGTCGTTTTTCGATCCAGGGCATGCTCCTATACGATTTGTTTTCCTTTAAGATCATGAAAAAATGCCGCTCCGCAAAAATATTCCATCCCGACCGGTTGACAGACGCGGGAATTTATGCTATAATACTCTTCGCTGGTTTGGTTCAGGAGAGATGGCCGAGTGGTTTAAGGCGCTGGTCTTGAAAACCAGTGATGCCGAAAGGCACCGGGGGTTCGAATCCCTCTCTCTCCGCCAACTGAATAGACGTGGAGAAGTACCCAAGAGGCCGAAGGGGCTCCCCTGCTAAGGGAGTAGGGTGGGATAACTGCCGCGAGGGTTCAAATCCCTCCTTCTCCGCCATCAGTACCGACATTAGGTACAGCAAGCGAGCTTGTCAGAAATGACAGGCTCGCGTTGTTATATTCAAATCTCGGCCCGATGCCGCCCTCCCCACCCTGATTCTACAGGATTACACGAATGGGCTTGCGGCATGAGATGGCGGCATGTATATAATCATGGTGTCATATTCTGCGGTCATCAATTTCAAACTCATTACCTTGTGACTGTCGTGTAATTCGTGTAATCGTGTATCCACAACAATCATTGCCTATTTGCCTCATAACTATTTACTCTAACACTTGTCGAGAATCATTCATCAAAAAAAGCACTAAGCAATTGACCATCCTCATTAATTATGTTAAAATAAGGTATCAGTCTAGAAGCACTCGGGGGTATGTAGCAATGAAGCGCAGTATCATTATCCTTTTGCTTTTTATTCTTTCTACTCATGTATGCATGGCCGAATCCTTTTTCCCATCAACAAATAAACTATTCGGCCAAACGATGCCCTCCATTTCTTCTATTACCGGTAGAGAAGCGGATGTAGAGGAAAAGGTAGCGGGTGGAACTATCTATTCATATCAAGATTTTTCAGCACATGAGTATACTGCTTTCAGTAAATACCTTGCGGAAGAAGGTTGCACCGTTGTGCAAGCCTCGATTGAAAACAAGGTACTAACAGCACAAATAACCAAAGAAAACGGTACTGTTACAATAGAATATGATTATCCTGCCAGAATGGCAACCATGTTCTATCCCGATAATACTCGAAAGGAAGAAACGACGGATAATATATTCATAGCTAACGGTGATGAAGAAGTATTGCCTGATGCAGTCTCTTCGTTTGGTACAGCATTTCCGTCCATGGATTTGATTTGTAACCGGGAACCGATTATTCTGGTGCTGGATACCTATGAAACAAAGTATTCATATGATAATGTTACCGAAAAAGAATACAATAGATTCTGCTGTTATTTGACAGAAATGAATTGCAGCCTTGTGAATAGTGATTTCGATGACAAGGTCTTTGCAGCAACAGTGAGGCATGATGATTCATCATTCCAATTAGCATATAATAACAGTGCATATAGAGTTGATATTATTTATCCAGAACTGTTTATTATCGAGGATAAAGTATATGATAATTCATCTTCTGTTGTTCCTTTACTCCCTACAGCAGATGATCTATTTGGAGTACTGATGCCGAGGATTGAATTGGCCACTGGACTTGAAGCAACATCAAAGGTGCAGCTGGAAGATGGCAGCTATGAAGAGGTTTATTCGGGTTTTTCCGATTCGGATTATAAATCATTCAGCAATTATCTACAGGAGTATGGTTGCGAAGTAACTGATTATGGTATCAATGATGAGGGCGTATTGAATATTTCATTGACAAAGAGCAATATGCCGTTCTCGTTGTTGTATGACCGTGCCGCAAGTCAGGTAACGATGAGATATAGTGCTGGAACACGGCCGGAACCTACGCCTACTCCAAGCCCAACACCAGAACCGACTGTAGCACCTACTCCCAAGCCTGTGAATACCAGAAGTTATTCAGAAGACGAGTGTTATTCCGTGGCCGCAAGTTATTTGAAGAGTGTATTGAAGAATCCGAATTCGCTTCAGATTCATTCACATAGCACGATGGAATATGATGATACGTATTGCTTTGTGTTTGATTACTCGGCTCAAAATAGCTTTGGCGGATATACTCGGAGCAACGCATATATATGGATAACAAAAGCAACAAGGGCGGTGTATTGGTCAGATTTTAAGTAAACCGTATGTTTCTGAAAACAATAAGCCGTAGATGGGTTTCACAGATACTAAACTGACAAGCATCGCAAATGACTGGAATTGAATGAGGAGGTTGACGAACATGAAGAAAACGGCCATACTGTTAATATTTATAGCACTTCTCTGTACAATGATGTCTGATACTACCACTGAGGGCTTGCTGCCACAGTTAGAGGATTTTTACGGAGTCGCTATGCCATCACTATTTGATACTCTTAAGCGTTCCCCTGATGAGCAAAACATGTTACAGGATGAAAGTGTACAGGAAATTTGGTATGAGGTTTCGGATGATGATTATTCAGAATTTGGTGACTACCTGTCCAGATCAGGATGTGATATGGTTTCATATTCCGTTGAGGGTAGCATCTTTAATGCTGAAGTAGCCAAGGAAGATAAGTCGTTCTTCTTCAGCTATGATAATGAACGGAAATGTGCGATATTGGTCTATCCCCTGGGAACCTACGACGGTGCACTGGATAAAGCTGAACGTATGTACCAGCAAGGATTAGAATTGTATTCAAAAGGAGATGTGATTGGCGCTCGTTAAAGTGCTCCCCATGTCAAGGACAATTTTGATTAAGCAAGGGGAAGCGGAGGACAAAGCGTGATATACTCTCCCTGCTCGGACGGAGGATAAGGCAACGCTGAGGAGCGACCTGAGCGCCGATCCGAGTCACGGGAGGG